>JBDNIP010000746.1:0-1480 GCA_041688245.1 Algoriphagus sp. | reverse complement strand
TTATCCAGAAGTAAAACCTTGGTTTGAAACAATTATGGATGACTTTGGACAAAATGTACGAGTGGGATTCTTGAAGCATGAATTGCAGGAGAATTATAAAATCTACCAACAAGTCGAAAAGTTAAAAAGCTACCAAGGGATCCAAGCCCGAATGGCACAGGAGATCAGCATCAAATAAAAGTAATCTGTTTAACCGCCTAGAATTACTGAGGTTTCTCAAAGAAGCGCAAAGTTTATGTTAATAACCAAAAAGGTTCAAGTCCGAAGACTTGAACCTTTTTTTGATATTTTTTTACCGCAAAGGAAGTAAAGGTTTCACTGAAGATTTTTGACAATTGATTCAAAGGCTCAAAGCACTACGTGACCTAGCCCAGCTGAATTCATTTTGTTGTACCGCAAAGGAATCAAAGGTTTGGTGAACGGTTTTGACAAGTATTAGGGGTTGAAAACCCCAGCATCATAGTTTGAATTTTCAACTCTCGAATAGCAGAATCTAGCTCTTTAAAATGTGTTGCTTAATCTACTAAACCAGTCTACAACTAGGCAGGACCGTAAGAAAATGAAAGCGTAGCCACTAAGGCTCAAAGGCACTCGTATTCTATTGAAGTATTTATACTTTCAATTTATACTGGAGTAAAGTCAACCATGCATTTTCTACCTCGCCTGCTTCCAGGTATTCTTTTGCCCGCAGATGCAAATGGTCATGCCACGAATCCTGATCGTGCTGGAATCGGATCTTCATCTCATGTATTTCAGAATTTTTCCCAAAATCCTCAATTTCAGCCTGAGCGGGAAGTGCCTCCACATTTCCCAGGCGTCCTAAATTATTTCCAGTAAGAATAGCGCTTTGTCTGATCTCCAAGGGAATCTGATCCACTCCTATTCCTAGGGTTCGAATCGGCTTTGGTATTTTGAATAGCGAATCTCCTGATGCTCGACTGTACCAATCTCCACCTAGTCGCGCCACCGCATCTAATTTGTAGGGATCGATTACTCCATGATCGTCAAATATCCCTTCATTTACATGGGCGACAAGCACCTCACAAATCACCAGATTTCCTGCTCCACCTTGATCTCCCAGCGACTTCACCTCATTGACTTTGCATTCAAAAGCTATGTGAGCTTCCTTTACCCTTGGAGGTTTGACTTCAAGCGAGGGTACTCGTGTGAGTCCGGCCTTTTCAAATTCGCTGATCCCCTGCCCATACTCCGTACTAGCCAAAGACATTTGCTCCACCATGCCATAGTGCACTACGTGGATCACCACTTCAGGCACTTCCAATACATTCTCCAACGTATGTTTGGTCGTATTGTCCCGCACTCTTCTGGAGGGAGAAAAAATCAAAATAGCCGGATTAGTACTAAAGAGATTAAAAAAGCTAAATGGACTAAGGTTGACATTTCCAGCTTTATCGATGGTGCTGGCAAAAGCAATTGGCCTTGGTGTGATACTTCCTTGAAGCAATCCGTGAAATTCCTG
>JBDNIP010000745.1:0-1203 GCA_041688245.1 Algoriphagus sp. | reverse complement strand
ACATTGGAAACAATGGCTGATTCTGCTGCGGTTTTGGTCCATGACACTGAGTTGGCGATAAGAGCCGAAACCATTGAATTGAAAATGGACAATCAGCTATTTCATCTCGCTTCATTTCTTGGGATTTTTGACCGGGGCTTCACGAAGTGGAAGCATATTCGATCTGAAGTTGCTGCTTGGAAGCTTGGGCCCGCAACTTTTGTGCATGTTCCAGGGGAATTATATCCTGAGATTTTACATGGAGGTATCGAGAGTCCAATAGGAGGAGACTTTGCAATAAAGCCCTTAGAAGTCCCTGCCCTACAAAGCCAAATTCCGGGACAGTTTAAATTTTTTGCAGGCATGTCTAATGACATGGTGGGTTACATTATTCCAAAAAGTCAATGGGATATGGAGCCTCCTTATACTTACCGAAACGAGAAAAGACCTTACGGTGAAGTTAATTCCTTGGGACCAGAGACAGCCCCAAAGATTCACGCCGCAGTGTTGAAAGTTTTAGAGGAACTGAGGTAAAAAAAATGCCCCTGAATAAATATATTCAGGGGCATTTAAGATTTCAAATTGGAATCAATCTTCGAAGATCGTGATCTTCTCAATTTTATCTCCACCTTTTATAGTATCGATTACATCTAGACCGTCAACTACTTTTCCGAAACAGGTATGATTTCTATCTAGATGCGCGGTATTGTCACGGCTATGGCAAATGAAGAACTGAGAACCTCCAGTATTTCTTCCTGCATGTGCCATGGAAAGGACACCACGGTCATGGTACTGATTCTCACCTGTCAATTCACAGTCGATTTTATAACCGGGACCGCCTGTACCACTACCGATCGGACAGCCTCCCTGAATCATAAAGTTTGGGATTACTCGATGGAAAGTAAGACCATCATAAAACCCTTTTTTTGAAAGATCTATAAAATTTTGTACTGCCTTAGGTGCATCTGCATCGTAAAACTCAACTCTCATTGTACCCTTATCAGTTAATATTTCAGCTGTTTTCATGTATTTTTTTATTCGATAAAATATTTAATTGTTGTAAAATTAACTTTTTTACTTTTAATCTCTGGCACTGGGAGATGTTTAAATACAAGATTAGCTGGAAATGTCTTATTGTAATAACTGTCTCAACTTTGGGTAATTGTTATAGCTTTAGCAGATTTTGAGCAGTAGCGCTAAGAGCCAAAAAAAGCTCTGATAATT
>JBDNIP010000744.1:0-3858 GCA_041688245.1 Algoriphagus sp. | reverse complement strand
ATCAAAATCCGCTTATTCGATCTCCTCAAGGACATCTTCCTGCATTTTGATCAAAAAATCAACATCATTTATGATAGGGGTTGCTCCCAATTTGCCGGAGGCATACCATTTGTCCAAAGGATTTTCAGTCCGAATACCTTTAATAGCTGCGCATGAGTACAATTCTGTTGCTCCAAATTCATTCTTTTCTGTAAACCAAATCTGATCTCTTCTAAAGGCACCATTGGCAAGCTGGGTAATGTCATGTGTAGCAAAAATCAATTGCGCATTTTTTGGATTAGTCAGTGGATTATGGAAAAGACTGATCAAGAAACTAGTAATCGATGGATGCAGGTTCTTTTCAAATTCATCCACGACTAATACTCTTCCCGTTTCCAAAGAATCCAGAATAATTCCTCCGATCACCAATAGACTTTTTGTTCCGGTAGATTCATCTTCGACATCAAAAAGCTCTTTGCCAACCAATTCACCATCATCAAACAAAGGATGCGCTGTCTTGATATCGAATTGATAGTCTTCTTGGATTTTCTTTTTAATCTCTTCAGGTAAATTATCCGGAAACTTATATGTATTCCATTCCACTTCCTTAGCAGAAACGGAAGAGATACCCGTATCTAGTGCACAAATTAATGAATTAAGCCGTTGTGCAAAGAGCGAATCCTCTTCTTCAGCCAATCGCTTGGCGTAGAGTCGCTTCAAATCAGACTCATGGTTTTCGTTCAAAAAGGGAAAAATCATCATCCCTTTCCCAAAAAACTGATAGGCAATCAACAGGGGGGCTACATTGTTTTCCGCAGCTTTAGATATAAAGAGCTGATTAGGCAAAAGAAGTTTTTCAATCGTTTTCTTTGCGCCTTTGTATGCTTCCCCAAATTTGATTTCCTTAGCTGCAATGCGCTGATAAAGTAAGGATTGCACTCCATTAGGGTAAAAGTACATTTCCTCCGTTTCGATTCTATTTTTACTAAAGGCTACTACAAACTCATATTTAACCTGGTCTTTGCCAAAGAATATAATATGAAATATAACAGGCTGATTCTGAGTTTTTCGATCTAAGAGATGTGGCTCATAAGGTGGGATGGATTTATCAGGTTTGAAACCTGCAGAATGCACCACCAAAAATTCCAACGCATGGAATGCTTGCAGAAAGGTGCTTTTCCCAGAGGCATTTGGGCCGTACAATACAGCAGTCTTTAGCAGCTGGGTCTTCGCTGGAGCAGTAAAATAGTTATTGGGCAATCCCTTCAAACCTGTTTTCTCAAAACTGACTTGAACTCGATCTTTGATGGAACAGAAGTTTTGAACTGAAAAATGTACGATCATGGCTTTACGATTTGAATACAATTGTAATTCAAAATTGTTAGATTCATATGGATTAAGTTAAAAATTTACTGATTTTTAACGAATTTACTTTTAAATCCATGAAAAAATCTGTCTAATGCCAATTACCCTTCCAGTTCTTATAGATAAAATTTCTCAAAGGAGTTTTATCATTCGGGTTCTCTGACTTATAAGTTCCCATTTGGAATCTTGCCCTTGCAGAGGGAGTAAGAAGTCTCTTCACTCGAACTCCATTTTCAAAGCAATAGCCTTCCACTTCACTCCACCTCGCATTGATCAACTCAATCTTAGCTTGTGTAGTGAGGTAAACATTTTTAATAGAAGGAAAACGCTGAATGATTCCTACGATATCTGTAAAAGTAATTTCTGAAAAGCCCTTGCAAATCGAGGCATCGCTGTAGGATTTCAAACCTTTCTGATGATCTGAAACCTTATAATCAGCATCCTCAATGCTATAAATCAAATCTGTAAGAGCAATCTTGTTTTCCTTACAATACAGCTTCCATTGACTTGCTTTAACCTCCTTGTTTCTCAAATTCATTTCGGGGTTTATCATTCGAGGTAATACATCCCAGAAATAGTTGTTTCTGATTCTCCCATAAAACCATTCGGCATAGTTTCCTTCTGGCCAAGAAGGATTAAAAGTGCCTACGATCAGGGTTTCTGGTTGGAAGTCTAATTTCTCAAGGTTAAGGTAATCTTGGAATTTATGAGGACAGGGCATATTTCAAGATTTTAATTCTGTTTTAAACTTAGATTTCTTAATAATCCGGTTCAAGACTTCTAGCAGTTTTTGATAAATCCCGGACACTTCGCCAATCCCAGAAACCCCAGGCATCTCCTCATTTCCGTTCTCAGGAAATAACTCCTCTAATGTCTTATTAAATTCAAAGGATATTTCAAAAGACCTTATATCCAAACAAATTTCACTGACCTCAGAGAGTATTTCCTCATCTAAGTGTAATGAATGAAAGCCAATGATATTTTCTATATGATTTCTAAATTCTTTCAACCTAATATTTTCCTTTTTTAAAGCTTCATGCCTGTCTTTTATAGTAAATTTCATAAAGTACTCATTTACAATAATGTACATTTTTATTCTAAGTATTTCACTCAACACATTGATTTTTACGAAACCGGCAAATTGATAGTTTTCATCTTCTGGGATAGAGGTAAATATTGATAGGCTTTGATGGTGAAGTTCTTGATCCTTGTATGGTGCCTTATTTAAGAACCTACAAATTTCTTGGACGACGGCAATGACCCTTCTATCGATATAAACCTTATTCTTTTTTTGGATCAGCTTAATTGTAAAATAGGGGATTACTTTGATGGCTACAATCATACTAAAAATAAAAAAAATAGCACTTACTAGAACATTAAGCCAAAATCCATCCCAGTCAAAATTTGCAAAAAACAACTCCAATCTTTCCATATTTTCTACGATTTTAAAGATTTCTTCTCAACAAAAAACTCATCTTTCCCACCCAAGTAATAAGAAGTGATTCCTCCATTTGTAACTTCCATTTCCCACAGTTTTTTAATGGCAGAAACATGGTTATACCAATAATTCATACCTGAACTCCACGCTTTCCAAACTTTAGGATCAATCCTTCCTTTTTGGTTCCAATAAAACTCTTCTGCACACAGATTAAAAAAATCAATAACATCCTGTCTGTAGATCTTATTCTTTTTCTCATTGAGATCCTCGAACGTAAGACCTTCTTTTTCAATCGAGACCAATGAATCATTTAATTTATCATATCGCTGATTGAACTCTGTAAATAGCTCTTTCATCATTTTGTCGCCTTCCAGTTTATTAGTCCTATGGGAATAAAACCAAGAAACTCCCAGTGCTGATAGACCTAAAATGATTGAAGAAATTATCGATGTATCCATATAAAAACTAATTAAAACTCATATTCCACAACTCCATGATTTTCTTAGATAAGGTTTCGCTTAACCAATACTCAGTGTTGATATCCGGACGAATATTAGATTCTATATCCTTTTTATACCGCCCTTTCTTGCCTTTTTTTCTCACCATAAAAAGCAGTACTAATTTTTTGCTAGGAATGAGCTCTTTATGGATTACTTCCGATGGAGGGTAAACGAAATAGTCATCTCCCCTTTTCTCCATCTGTAGAATAAATTCTAAAGAAACTGTTGACTCATCAGTCACAACTTCTACTATATCCAACTTTTCTTCTTGGGCTACTTCTTGTATGGCTTTTACCTTACCTTTTCTCAAAAAATCTTCAGTCCCCTCAGAAAACCCTATATAATCGATGACTGAAGCATAAAGCCGAAACTGAGAATTAGCGACTCGATGTTTCACTTTTCCTTGTAGATGTGTAGGAGGCGAATAAATACCAGTTAACCTGAGTTCGATTTTAAAATACGACCAATTGGTTTGATTCCACTGGTTGATATTTGATTGCTGGTTTTTTAGCAAAGAAAGAATAGGCGATTAATCCAGCGATGAGATTGGTGACAAAATTGTTAAAGGATCGGTGT
>JBDNIP010000104.1:0-5371 GCA_041688245.1 Algoriphagus sp. | reverse complement strand
GTTCCCACCGCTTTGGCAAAAGCAGCAGCTTCGGTAGCGCTCATATTTCCTGCTACTTTCCGTTCAGGCTTATTTCCATTAATGGGTAAAAGCAAGACGTCTGGCTGGAAATGGGCTATTTTTTTCTCCAATCCTTCATACCAAAGGGTGTCTCCAGAATGGTAGATCGTATATGGTCCAATCTGAATGACATATCCCAGAAACTTGTGATGTCCATTTTCATTAATCTCCAATTCGTTGTGTGCTGAAGGAATCGCATTGATGGCAACGGCTTGATTGAGAAAATAACTTTGTCGATCTGTCAGACCGATTGGAAAATCTCGCTTACAGCCCAAGTGCTCCGTCACAAAATCCCGGTTGGCTTCGGGAATCACAAATCGAATTCCGGGATTGACTTCCAGAATCGGCTTGAGCGTCTCTGCATCCAAGTGATGGTCATGAGAGGAAGTGACCAAGTCTAGAAAATTCAATTTCTCAGGTGAAACTGCAAGTTCACTCATCCGCACATGTGGTTTTTCGCTTGCTGCGTACTTTTTGGTCAGGCTGTCTGATAAGTATGGATCTAATAAGAGATGTAATCCATGCCACTGAATCAAAAAACCACTTTGTCCAAGCCACCAAATCCGAAGACCATCAATTTCTTCTTCGGTTGCTTTGATGTGCGTAATTAATTCGTCTTCTTTTTGAAATGCTTTGATCATATTAATAGCCTGAAGGGTCTTCTTTTACTTCTTTTTTCTTATCCATAATTCCAAGTCTGGCTTTTGCTTCTTCCATAATCGCCACGGTTGCAGAGGCACCTATGCGAGCACATCCCAAATCTCTCGCCCAAAGTAAGCCATCCAAAGTTCGGACACCGCCGGCGGCTTTGATCTGTACTTTGGGGTCACTGTACTTCCGCATGAGTTTGAGGTCATGCTCGGTAGCGCCTTCAGAACTGTATTTGCCATCTTCACCTTTCACAAAACCGTAGCCTGTGCTGGTTTTTATAAATGCCACCCCGATTTTACTACAGATCTTGCAAAGCTTGATTTTAAATTTGTCTTCAGGAAGAAAGTCGTTTTCAAAGATCACTTTCAGAATTGCCTTATGCTTTTCACATTCCTTGTTGATGGCTTTGATTTCCTTTCGGACGTAGCTCCAATCTTCTCCAAGAACTTTACCGCAGTTGACGACCATATCGATTTCGGTAGCGCCGTCTTTGCAAGCTTGTCGTGCTTCAAGAGCTTTCAATTTAATCGTGCTGTTGCCATGCGGAAAACCAATCACCGAGCAAACATGAACTTTGGAGCCTCTCAAAAGCTTGGCGGCAGCCTTGACAAAATACGGCTTGATACAGACAGCGGCCACTTTGTATGCTAAGGCCAGTTTACAGCCATCTTCCAACTCTTGATCTGTCATCGTAGGATGAAGGAGCGCGTGGTCGATCATCTTTGCGACTTCTTTTAGCTTAAATTTCATAGGGAATAGTATCTAAAGTTCTGAATCGCGAATAAAAATTAAACGGGTTAAACCTTTATTTAGCTAAGGGCAATTCTTTTCTGGGATCATCATCAATTAAATCAAGAACCTAATTTTCTTGGCTTAACTGAAGGGAAAATCAATAAGGCAGAGCATTGCGATGACTGATAAACGAAGTTCTGGCAATGCTACTGTTTACTAGTTATTAGATTGCTTTTGTCTTTTACTGCTATAGTTGCAGCGATATCTTTTTTTTAACCGAGTGACAAGATCTGAAATGTTCTGAATAGATTGTGATGATCCTCAATAAAGCTGGTAACCTAATTTTCTTTATCTGGCTGGAAGAGCTACAAAGGCGAGCAAGGTCTATGACCTGTGAGCGAATTACCAGTAATGCTAGCGCTTACCCTATATTAGTTGTTTTTTCTACTGATGAAAGTGCAGCTATACAGAAAACCGATTTTACCGTCTGGTATTTAACGACCGCTAGCGCTAATTCCAAGGCCTAATAAAATGGCATTTTCATTCCTTGCAGTATTCCAAAAGTGGCCTCAGCCATCAACGTTGAATGGGTATCATTTAAGAGTGAAGTTTCTTTCCCCAACAAGCTTGCTCAATCAAAACGCTCTAATTTAGGAAGGTGATACTGTGGATAGTTGAAGTTGGTGTCGTATTCATTTGCTAATCCAGTAGGATGAAATCCTATTTTGACTCTGGGACTGGAATCAAATTCTCAAAGTTCGGTATAGAGGGCTGTCACATTTTGTTTCCAAATCCAATCTGCCTTCTCAATAGTAGTTTTTCGAGTATAGCGATGGGTATTTCCGCTCTCATCTCGTTGCATATCTTTAATATTAATGCGTCCAAGCGCTATTCTGATTGTTTTTTCATTGCTATTCTCCTTTTGTCAAGTGCCACTCTCCATCTATATGAAGTATTCTAATGACACTAAATTGGATATCATCTGAAAGGAAAGATACTGCTCCTTGGCTTAATGCGGAAGGTTACGCGAGATGCCACTACCAAGCGGTATTTTGGAGGATGAAAAATTCATTACTTTTTGACTACTCATGGCCCGCCTTTGAGTTGGTTCAAATTAACTTCTAAGTTAGCCTTATTCAGGCCTACTAAAACTAGATTGGCACCTTCTCTCTGAAGCTTTGGTAGAGGAAATGCTACTTCCCAGCTGTGCCTCCAATATTGACGATCGCTGTTTGAGTAGTAAAAGCAGTATGAGTGGTACTGAAATGAAATGGGTTTATGGCTTGATTTGGAAAATGAAACTGAATTCATACCTCAGTTTGTACTTATACATTCAAATCACCAATAAGCGGACAGCTCGTTGTAGCCTAGCCTGATTTTTCTTATTTCAAATAAATAATGATTAGGGAGGAACTTTGGGTAAACAGGGACTAAGTAGCTGATATCAAGCTTTAAAAATTGATAAACCTGCATTAGTTCTGATAAAATCAAATTGAATCGTTAAATTAAGTGACACCGTTTTTATTCAAAAATATTCTTTTTGGATTGGGATTTCTCAAAAGACTCATAGTTTTTATCAATGGAAAATAAATTCTAATAAGAATAATTATTTGTTAATTGTTCAATCAATAAGCAATCAATCAAATAAAATTATGGATAATATAAAAGAACACGAAGGCATTACATACGATATGAATGATACTATCATCGCAAAGCCGACCGCCAGTGCTGGTAAATGCCCATTCTCTGGAGGGACTGTGACCAAAGCAGCTGGTGCCGGTAATCGTAATCGCGATTGGTGGCCAAATCAATTGAATCTGGATATACTTCGGCAGCACTCATCACTTTCTAATCCAATGGGAGAGGATTTTGATTATGCTAAAGCATTTAAATCGTTAGATTATCCTGCATTGAAAAAAGATCTTGCAGATTTGATGGTAGACTCTCAAGAATGGTGGCCGGCAGATTACGGTAATTATGGGCCATTTATGATCAGAATGGCATGGCACAGTGCAGGTACTTATAGAATAGGTGACGGACGTGGTGGTGCAGGAGCAGGAATGCAGCGATTTGCCCCCTTAAATAGCTGGCCTGATAATGCCAATCTGGACAAAGCGAGGCTGTTACTTTGGCCTGTCAAACAAAAATATGGCAGTAAAATCTCTTGGGCTGATTTGATGATTCTTGCGGGGAATGTCGCTTTGGAAACCATGGGTTTTCAGACGTTTGGATTTGCAGGTGGACGTGAGGACGTCTGGGAGCCACAAGAGGACGTATACTGGGGTTCTGAGAAAAAATGGATGGGAGATAAAGATCGCTACTCTGGTGATCGTGAACTGGAAAGTCCACTTGGGGCATCTCACATGGGATTGATCTATGTAAATCCTGAAGGACCTCAAGGTCAGCCAAATCCAATCGGAGCAGCACGAGATATTCGAGAGACTTTTGGTCGAATGGCGATGAACGATGAAGAAACTGTAGCTTTAATTGCAGGTGGTCATACTTTTGGAAAAACTCATGGAGCCGCAGATCCTAACAAATATGTAGCCGCAGAGCCAGCATCTTCATCAATTGAGGAGCAGAGTATGGGTTGGAAAAACTCATTTGGCTCAGGTAAGGCAGGAGATACCATTACCAGTGGATTGGAAGGTGCTTGGTCTACGACTCCAACTCAATGGAGCAACAATTATTTTGAAAACCTATTTGGTTTTGACTGGGAATTGACCAAAAGCCCAGCGGGTGCACATCAATGGAAGCCCAAAAATAATGGTGGAGCAGGAACTGTTCCTGATGCATTTGACTCAGCCAAAAAGCATGCTCCATTTATGTTGACGACTGATATTGCGATGAAAGAGGACCCGGATTACGAAAGAATTTCACGCAGATTCTACGAGAATCCAGAGGAGTTTGCAGACGTATTTGCACGTGCTTGGTTCAAGTTAACCCATCGTGATATGGGACCGATTGAGCGCTATTTAGGATCAGAAATACCAAAGGAAGTCATGATTTGGCAGGATCCTACTCCAGCTGTGAACTACCAAATGATCGATGCTGAGGATACTGTGAAGCTTAAGTCTGAGATTCTTTCTTCAGGACTTTCCACTTCTCAACTTGTAGCAACAGCTTGGGCTTCCGCATCAACATTTCGTGGATCTGATAAGCGTGGAGGAGCAAACGGTGGGAGAATTCGCCTTTCGCCTATGAAGTATTGGGAGGCAAACAATCCATCTGAGTTGGCTACTGTATTGGCAAAGTTGGAAGGGATTCAGTCTTCTTTCAACAGTTCACAGGCTAATGGAAAGAAAGTTTCTATTGCTGATCTAATTGTATTGGGTGGATGTGCAGGTGTCGAACAGGCAGCCAAGCAGGCTGGTCATGAGGTAAGTGTGACATTTACCCCGGGAAGAGCGGACGCGCGTCAAGATCAGACAGATGTAGAATCTTTTGCGGCGCTCGAACCAGCAGCTGACGGATTCAGAAACTATTTCAAAAAGAAGCACAGAGCTTCAGCAGAAGAGATGCTTATTGATAAAGCGCAACTGTTGACTTTGTCTGTTCCCGAAATGACGGTATTGGTTGGTGGACTTCGTAGTATCAATATTAATTTTGATAACTCAACTTATGGAGTATTCACTCAAAAGCCAGGTACTCTGTCTAATGATTTCTTTGTGAATTTGGTAGATATGAGAACGACCTGGAGCGCTTCTGATGATTCTGATAAGCTATTTGAAGGACGAGATAGAGTTTCCGGTGACCTGAAATGGACTGGAACTCGTGTTGACTTGATCTTTGGGTCTAACTCGGAGCTGCGAGCGATAGCCGAAGTTTATGCTGCTGGCGATTCTGAAGCCAAGTTTGTCAAGGATTTCATTTCAGCCTGGGACAAGGTGATGAATTTGGATCGTTTTGATCTCAAGTAACTTTTAGT
>JBDNIP010000743.1:0-7682 GCA_041688245.1 Algoriphagus sp. | reverse complement strand
CAGCACGGGTATCGCGGATCTCTGCGATCATAGAATTTTGATTTTGCGGAGTCCAAGCATTCAATACTGAGGTGTAACTATTAGCTAATGCCTGACGATCCTCACTAGGGTGAAGGGTCATATCCAATATGTCATTGCCTACACTATACTGAAGTTCGATGGTAAGATCAAAGTTAGATATTCTGATCGTGTTGGAAATTGCTCCCCAGAAATCCGGATTTACATTACCTATGATCATTCTATCTGAATCATTGATCGCTTTGTCACCATTGATGTCAACATACTTAATGTCGCAAGGGAGAATGGTCAGTCCATTTCTATAACTGACAAATTCTGCCGCTTCTGCTCTTTCAGCCTCACTCCATGTTCCCAGTCGTGTCAAACCCCAGAAAGAACCTACTGGCTCACCCACTCTTATAATATTGGTTTGATTAGTGAAATTAGGTCCACCAACTCCAAAAATATCTGCCGGTGTGGCTAGAGAAAGTACCTTATTTCTGTTGAGCGATAAGTTAAATGAAGTATTCCAACTGAAATTAGCTTTCTCAACATTTACAGAATTGAGTGTGAACTCTACCCCTTTATTTTCCATCGAACCCACATTGCTTCGAATAGTCCCATAGCCACTGGTTCTTGGTACTGGCGAATCCAAAAGCATATCGGTAGTCTTTCTAACATACAGATCTACTTCTATATTTAATCGATTATTGAACATCCCCAACTCGACTCCAAAATCTGTCTGAGCTGTTTTCTCCCATCTTAGATCAGGATTAGCCAGCCTGTTGATACCAGTTCCACCTACTTGAGATTCATTGTAAATCGCCGAATAATTAGAACTTAAGAGCGAAAGCGAAGAATACGGAGGAATCTCCGAGTTACCGGTTAATCCATAACTAGTTCTAATCTTGAAGTTCGAAATAGTCTGGTTTCCTTTAAGAAAGCCCTCTTCGGAAACTCTCCAAGCTACCGCTGCTGAAGGAAAAAAAGCATACTTATTATTATCACCGAATTTGGAAGATCCATCCGCACGACCTGTGGCAGTGAACAAATACTTATCATCCAAGATGTAATTAACTCTGGTAAAATATGAATTTAATGCTTCACGCGCTCCACCTGAACCTACTCTGGGAAGCTGACTGCCTGCCCCTAGGTTATTATACAAGAAGTAATCAGTGGCAAAGTTCTGGATACTTGCATTCATGGAAGTGAAGTTATTTTCCTGCCATGAAATCCCGAGAAGCGCAGTTATGGCGTGCCTATCTGCAAAAACCTTATTATACGTCAAGTAATTTTCCAAAGACCAGAAGGTATCTTTCCGCATACTTTTAGATGCTGTTCCACTTTGACCAATCGCCAAAGTTCTAGTTTCGGATCTGTCATTTTCTTGGGTAAGAATATTGACACCTAAAGCCGTTCTCATCTCTAGGGCATCAGAAAATTTAATATTGGTATAAGCACTTCCCAAAGTAGTTTGAGTATTAAGAATGTACTTTCTTCCAGACAATCTATGCATAGAACTCATGGTCCCTTCAGCAAATGGGTAATCACGGTTGTTTGCAAATGTCCCATCTTCATACTTCACGGGTAAGAATGGAAAATCTTCTACCATTTGTCTAGCAACAGCATCACTTACATCCACCAGATTTTCAGTTTGGCTATTATAACTTAGACTTCCACCTACTGTCAACCAAGATTTGACCTTATCCTCAATACTAAATCGGGTGGAATATCTCTTCTGGTAAGAAGTTTTTACCAAACCCTGATCATCCCTGTAGCCTAGAGAAAGTGAGTAAGAAGTACGCTCATTTCCACCAGAAAAACCTAATTGATGGTTTTGAGAGAGCTTATTTTGTGTAGTCTCTTCCAGCCAATTGGTATCAAAAAGTGGATTGCCCTGACTGTCAAAAAAGCGCGGATCTGTTCTTCTAAGGACAGGATTTAGATATGCCCATTTGCCATCATTCCAACCTTGCGGATCATACTTCTCCATATTTGCCCAAGCTAGATCTTCCACTTCCAAGTATTGCTTAGCGTTCAGCACTTGAGGTCTGTTCGGACCGATGATAGGTACGCTTAAGTCCACATTATAGGTTACCACTCCTTCGCCAGAGCTTCCTTTTTTAGTCGTGATCAGAATAACTCCGTTAGCACCTCTAGACCCGTAAATCGCAGTAGATGATGCATCCTTTAATACTTCCACGGAAACTATATCGTTAGGATTTATATAGTCAATTGCATTACTCTGTTGATCCAATGTTCCTACAGGCATCTGTACGCCATCAATCACATAGAGCGGATTATTGGAGGAATTAATAGAGCTAAACCCTCTGATTCTTACTGTAGTCCTTCCTCCTGGTCGCCCAGAGTTATTATTGACCTGCACACCGGCAATTCTACCCGCTAACGCTTGATTCAACGAGGCTGCTGGTCGCTCTCTAAGCGCATCAGCACCTACTGAGCCGACAGATCCAGTCAAATCACTTCTCCTGGTAGTTCCATATCCAATCACAATAACCTCCTCTAAAGCCGTGGAGTCAGGTTGGAGGGTTATGTTTATTACAGTCCGACTTCCAACAGATAGTCGCTGTGCTTCATAACCTATATAAGAGAAAATTAGATCAGCGTCGTCAGACACGGTTATTGTATATTCTCCGTCTATATCAGTGACGGTGCCTGAGGTAGTACCGGCCACAGATATTGTAGCTCCAGGAAGAGGCAAGCCTAATTCATCTAGAACTTTTCCCGTGACTCTCACTTCTTCTTGACTAAGGTTGAAAGTTAAAGCCGAATCAGAGCTTGCAAGTACGATAGAACTAAATAATAGCTGAAAAATGAATCCGTACAGGATTCTTTTAGACATATATAAGAGATGTCTTTGTAAAGATGTTTTCATATTTTGTGGGGTTTATTATTATTATTTTTACTAATCCTGTCATGTTGTATCATAATACAGGTGTCTTAAAACTGTGCAGCGAGGAATTCCCTGAAATATCAACTGCTCCTTACAAAGGTTTTCTAGAATATGTTATTGGCAATATATTTAATGTGATTGTCTGTAATTCTACGTATAAGCTAATAGTCATTAACGGAAAAGAATATCTATTAAACTAGGTTTGACCGATGAAAACTGAACGAAGCACTGACAATATTCGTGTTTACCATTTAACAGGCTGTTGTTTTATCACTTACTGATTCAGTTGTAACTATTTAAATTATTTAATATTGAAAATTTACTACTATTATTTAATGACTCCTGTTATAAACTATAACAATAGATTTTAAAACTTAATATTATGGGTAATTAAATAAATTCCAGAACTTCATACTATCATTTATATGAGAAAATTACTATTAATTACTTAGAGTGAGGAAAATATCATCAATATATTGATCAAACCTAACAATTATTTTTAACTAAGATCAAATGTGTGAGTAATTATCATATTCTAATAAAATAATGAAACAAGAGCTGAATTTACTCAGAAGCAATTTCCTCGGTATGGTGGAACTAAAATTATTACCTTATAAAGGCAACATTTTACAACTTAAAGAATAATTAAGAAGACCCTTCGTAAAGACTATATTTCTTTAAAAGAGATTGGATTTACTGACAGTAATTTTGTGAATTTAGAAAAATTATTCATTTTTTTGTTCTTTTTTTTGAAAAAAAACTGAATGTAATTGTAGTCTTGTTCTTTTTATAAGTTCACCATCAAATAAGGCCTTTTTGGCATTGCTGAAATTTATAAAAAATTTAATAATATTTTTGTAGACAATAAGTTGTTATAACTTGATGTTTCAAATTCTTCAGAAGAGTATAGTCTATTAAGTATTACGATAGGAAAATAAAGTTTTAGTCTTGTGAAGAACTTAATATATCCACTAGTGTAACTGTCCGTTGCAGAGTTGTTGATGTACGATATTGATACATAAATAATTTAGTTCGTGTTGTTGTTGGGCTCTGCAAAGAGATTTTTGAATTCGGAACAATTATTGGCACACCTACATAAAATAGTTTTCATGATCACCTTCTTACTTTGGATTATACTCTTTATCATCTGCTGGCCGATTGCACTGATCGCTTTGATCCTGTATCCACTCGTTTGGTTGCTACTACTTCCATTTCGACTCTTGGGTTTTGCCGTTGAGCTATCTTTCGACCTAGTCAAAAATATCTTTATGCTTCCCTTCCGCTTGCTGGGCAAAGCTTAATTTTGCTTTGATTACTGAAATGCGCATTTTTGATTCAACCCAACAGTTGACCCAAATTTGATCTAAATGAAGTACGCTCTTTCAACGATCCTCCTTTGCCTCAGCTTTTCACTTTTCGCACAAGAAAAAACCGTTTTTAAAGGCGGAAAAGAAGGTCACGCGATTTATAGAATTCCTGCAATTATTTCCATTCCCAACGGCGACTTACTTGTATTTGCCGAAGGCCGAGTAAACGGCTATGATGATTTTGGAGATATCAATCTGGTGATGAAGCGAAGCAATGATCAGGGAAGAACCTGGTCTAGAATTCAAACCATTGTGGATTATGATTTATTGCAAGCGGGAAATCCCGCCCCGGTAGTGGATTTACATGATCCGGCCTATCCAGATGGCGTAGTTTACCTTTTTTATAATTCCGGCAACAATCATGAATATGAGATCCGGATGAATCAGGGAGTTCGAGAAGTTTGGATGATCCGATCGGTTGATTTGGGAACAAACTGGGAAGACCCAGTGAATATCACAGCCCAAGTCCACAAACCCAATAATCCCGATTTCAATCCAAGCTATATGAATCCTGCAGATTGGAGACATTATGCAAATACACCCGGACATGCATTTCAATTCCAAAAAGGAAAATTCAAGGGTAGAATCTACGTGGCTGCAAATCATTCTGAAGGAAATCCTCAAGCGAATTCCAAGGATTACCAAGCTCATGGATTCTTTACTGATGATCATGGAAAATCCTTTAAAATTTCTGAATCGATCCAATTCCCCGGCTCCAATGAATCCATTGCTGCCGAGCTTCCCGATGATCGGATGATTATGAGCATTAGAAATCAACGCGGAGATATTCGCCAGCGAATTTTAGCTTTCTCAGAAGATGGAGGAGCCACTTGGAGTGAACAGTATTTCGAAGCCAGTCTAGTCGACCCAGTTTGTCAAGGATCTATTCTTTCTTTTGAAGATCCTTCGGGGAAAGTGATTTTGGCACATTCCAATAATGCTGATACTGAAAACAGAAATAATCTAAGCTTAAAATTGAGCTATGATCAGGGAAAAACATGGCCAAAAACTACCTTAATTGATGGAGTCAAGAACCCTGGAAAATCGGCTCACACAGCCTACAGCGATTTGGTTTTACTGGAAGATAATTGGCTAGGCGTTATTTATGAGAAAAATAATTATTCTAAAATCGTTTTTAAAGCTATTTCTTGGGTGGATTGATTTTCAATCCAATCTAAAAGTCCTTACCTGAATTCTATTTTTAGGCTATTAAAACTATTCATCTTCAATAAGCCTTGAATTTCCTCGTATTTTCATGCTGGACATTCACCTCATTTAGAACTGAAATTCATTGAGGAAGCTCATACTGTTTATTTTATCAATTCTTTTTTCGCTCCAATGTTATTCTCAAGATCAAAAGGATAGCACCAAGACTACCATTACCCAAAAAGCCCTTGAAAAAGGTCTGAAATTAATCAGCCGAGGTGTAGAAGACAGTGTACTAGTCGAAAACAGTAGGGACAGATTCCTTCCCTATGCAGGAATGATCATCCGGAATATTTATGTCCAAAGTATTGGGTTCGAAAAGTCAATTTATGGTACTGAAAAACCTATCAAACAGCAGATTGGAAGAACAGCAAATAAGCTACATATCAATACTCGTGAAAAAACGATTCGTCAACATTTGTTCATTCGTCCAAATGAACCCTTGAACCCCTATAAGTTGGGAGACAACGAAAGGTTTTTGAGAGATACGGATTTCATTTTGGATTCTCGGGTTATCGTGACTCCCATTGAAGATTCCGATTCGGTGGATATTACTATTGTAACTCGAGATGTTTTTAGCGTTGGCCTAACTGCCGGGGGAAGCTTTCCTTCTGCCCCAAAATTCAATCTCTATGATGCAAATTTAGACGGGAGAGGGCAAAGAATTGAATTCAACTTTCTTGTTGACCAAGATAGAAACCCTAAAACAGGTTACGGAGCGTCCTTTAAAAAAAGTAGCTTTTTAGGAAGTTTTGCAGATCTGGAGGTCTTTTATTCCCAGTTAAATGCAGGAATTAGTACAGGAGATGAAACAGAATATGCCACAGGCATTTTGATAGACAGAAAATTAGTGTCACCCTACTCCAGAATGGCAGGAGGAGTCCAATGGAGTAAAAATTGGTCAAGAAACGTTTATTCAAAACCTGATTCAATTTTTCTAGACTATTCGTACAACTTGGCAGATCTTTGGGCAGGATATAATTTTGGAGCAAAGAAGATTCAGGCTCGAAAAAGAGTGTTTTTGGCAGCACGGATTTTTGATGGATACTATACTAAAAATCCAGATTCAGAAGAGTCAATAAATGATAGAATTTACAATAATACGAGTGGTGGGCTATCGGCGATAACATTTTACAAAAGAAATTTTTTCAAGACCCAATACATCTATGGTTTTGGTAGGACAGAAGATGTTCCCTATGGTTATTCCTTTACTACAACGGCGGGCTTGGTCAGACAGCTTCGAACTCAAAGACCTTATGCAGGAATCAAACTTGAATATGATGGTTTCCTCAACTCAGGAAGTTTTTACGAACTTATCTTAAATACAGCGAGCTATTTCAGAAATTCAAGCTTTGAAGATGCGGTAGTCTCTTCCAACATTTCATATTTCACCGAAGCATTCACGATTGGTAATTTTAAGATTAGGAATTCGCTGACTTTAAGTTTTACAAAGATTTTTAATCCTTTCGCAAATGACCTGCTAGAGATAGATTCTTCTATTATTCCAGGCTTGGGAGTTAGGGAGCTAGAAGCTTCACAGCGAAATTCATTAGGCCTGGAGTCAACAGTTTTTACACCCTGGTCCATTTTGGGGTTTAGAATTGCGCCTTTTACTTCCTTTAATTGGGCTATGATGGTATGTAAAACCTGTGAAAAAAGAAATAATAATTTTACTAGCATTAGCATGGGTATGCGAATCAGAAACGAAAACCTAATTTTTGGAACAATAGAATTAAAGGCTACCTATATTCCAAATGATGAATCGGGCAACTCAGGAGTTGGTTTTAGCTTTCGTCGGAACTTAAGATTTAAAAAATCTGACAGTTTTGTGACAGTTCCATCCTTGATTCGATATAATTGATTCATATGTATATCCGCAATGATTCCAATGGCCTTATTTTCTTTGCTTTTTGAGACCGAAAATGCCTGCCTGCCGGTAGGCAGGGAAGACGCCCGCCTGCCGATAGACAGGAAAAACCGAAACGCCCAATTATGGATTGTGCGCCAATTATATTCTTACCTCTTTTGCTGACTGGCAAAGCAGCGGATAATCAAATTTTTCAATGTGTATATCTACAAATGCATCAAAATTCTACTTCAATTGATTTGGATTCCGGATTGTCTATCGGCTCATGTTAGCGCCCGAGGCGTATTTTGACTGTAGCAGAGAGTATAGAATCTGTCAGAGCACCAGCGGT
>JBDNIP010000742.1:0-4122 GCA_041688245.1 Algoriphagus sp. | reverse complement strand
GATTACTGAGATATCGGGCTGTACCACCGAATCTGTTTTTGAGTAATCTGGGTTTCTTGAAAATCTGACGTCGAAAGGTGCAGTATAAACTTTGCATGAGTGGTTTTTAAGATAATTCCATAAACTGGCTGAAAGATTTCCAGAAACTTCTTGATGTCTTCGATTGGGGGCAGCGGCTTTGGTAAAAATCTTTCCCTTGATCAGTTCGATGATTTCCTCGAAGTCCCATTTGAGGTAATCAGCATAGGTATAGTTCAGCAAACTTCCATCGGGTTCGTTCAACGCTGATAAGCTGAATTTTTCTTTTTGAGGAATTCTATATTCTTTGGTTGCCATAGATTCAAAATTTAATTCATAGCTGTACTCTGAAAAATAAGCATTTTAGAAAGGTAAAAGATATAAGTTGAACGCAAATTTCAAATTCAAAGCTTTTCGTCATAGACCATTAAATAGCTTATAAAGAACTAGTTGATTGCCTCCCAAAGAATCTCCACCGGATGCTTTGCTTTTCGGCCAGTACCATCCGCTATCTGATGTCTACAAGAAGTCCCTGGCGCTGCAATCAACGTATCTGTGTCAGCTTTTCGTACTGCGGGAAACAGCACCAACTCCCCCACTTGTTGGGAAACTTCGTAATGCTCCACCTCATAGCCAAAGCTTCCAGCCATTCCGCAACAACCGCTTGGAATAACCTCCACAGCGTAATTGCTTGGAAGAGAAAGTAATTTTTGAGTCCAATTGATCGAGGAAAGTGCCTTTTGGTGGCAATGCCCATGGAGCTTGATTTTTTGGCTTTTGCTCGTGAATGAATCCGATTTGATATTCCCGGCAGCGATCTCCTGTCCCAAAAACTCATCAATCAACTTCACATGAAACTTTAGCTTTTTTGCCGCAGGCACCAAATCAGCAGACACGATTTTTGGATACTCATCTCGGAAACTCAAAATCGCCGAAGGTTCCAAGCCGATCAAGGGCGTATTTCCATCAATCAGTTTATCGAAAATCCGAACATTCGCTTCAGCATGTTTTTTTGCCTTTGGTAGAAGCCCCTTGGATAGCGCAGATCGACCACTTTCTTGATGATCTACTATTCTCACCTCGTAGCCCAGTTTTTTCAACAGTGAAATCGCCTTGATTCCCACTGCAGTGTCATTATGGTTAGTGAATTCATCGACAAAGAAATAAACCGACTTGATAGTCTTCCCTACACTTGGAAGTGAATGATAATTTTTAGCATACCATTTCCGTAGACTAACTGCGCTGATTTCCGGAAGATTTCGACTTGGAGCTACTCCTAGAAATGACTTCATCAATCCGCTGGTAAATGAATTGCTCAAAAAGAAATTAGCGATTCCCGGCACAATCGAACCCAACTGATTCAATTGATTGATATAGGCAAAAGCTCTTGAGCGAAGTGGAATACCATGCGTTTTCTGGTATTGATAAAGAAACTCAGCCTTCATACTCGTCATGTCCACATTGGAAGGGCATTCGGAAGTACAGCCTTTGCAGGACAAACAAAGGTCCATTGCTTCCTTGATCTCCGGATGGTCAAAGGCATTCTCCTTTTTATCCAATGTCAAAAACTCACGAAGTACATTAGCTCGACCTCGGGTGGTATCCTTTTCATCTCGCGTAGCCATGTAGCTCGGACACATGGTTCCCCCTGATTCAGGGAGCTTGCGGCAATCTCCGGTACCATTGCATTTCTCAGCCAATCTCAGGATGCCACCAACGCTTGAAAAATCCAAAAGCGTTTTATGCTCGGGAGTTTTCACATCTGGCGTATAGCGAAGAAACTGATTCATCGGAGCAGCGTCTACGATTTTTCCCGGATTGAAAATATTTTTCGGATCCCAGTTGTATTTGATCCTGCGGAAAAGCTCGTAATTCTTTTCCCCTACCATCAACGGGATAAAGGCCGCACGAACTCGACCGTCACCATGTTCACCTGAAATCGAACCTTGGTACTTCTTCACCAATCTTGCAGAGGCTTCAGAAATCTTATAAAACTCTTCCACATCGGCGGACTTCTTCAAATCCAAAATCGGTCGTAGGTGAATCTCTCCGGCTCCGGCATGAGCATAATGTACTGGCTTTTGATTGAAGCCCTCCATCATCTCATCCACCTCATCGATATAATCGGCTAGGTCTTCGATATCCACAGCTGTGTCTTCGATACAGGCGACAGCTTTTGAATCACCAGGCATATTTGCCAGCAAGCCCAAACCAGCAGCCCGAAGTGCCCATGCTGAAGCTACCTTTGCCGGCTCGATGATCGGAAAGGCATAGCCATAACCGCCGGCTTTCAAGTCAGCGATCAATGCTTCTCCTTTTGCCATCGCTTCCTCTAGCGTCTTTCCCCTAAACTCAATCATTAGCAAAGCTGCTGGATCACCCTCTACGAAATAGCGATTTTTGACATATTCAATGCTTTCCTTGGTGCAGTCTAAGATGATCTTATCCATCAACTCGACTGCTGTAGCGGGATGCTTCATCGCTACTTGAGCGGATTTCATACTTTGCTGGATGCTTTGAAAGTGTGCTGCCACTACGATCTCAATCGGATCAGGAAGTGGGTCAAGGCTGATTTTGATTTCAGTGGTAAATGCCAGCGTACCTTCCGAACCTGACAGAAGTTTACAAAAGTTGAATTTTTCTTGACCTTCGAAAAGCTCAGACTTCAGCAATTCATCTACAGCATAACCTGTATTTCGACGGTGAATTGATTTTTTGGGAAATTGGGAATGAATCTCCTCACGATTTTCCGGATTAGTAAGTTCATCAAAAACCTGTTGATACAAGGTGCCTTCAAGCGTATTCAAGGAACATTTCCGAGCAAAATTATCCTGAGAGATTTCCCCGAAAACGACCTCATTTCCATCACTGAGAATGGTATTGAGTGAAATTACTTTATCTCGGGTCACCCCATAAACGATGGAGGTGGTCCCTGAGGAGTTATTTCCAACCATTCCACCCATCATCGCGCGATTGGCTGTGGAAGTGATTGGGCTAAAGAATAATCCATGAGGCTTCAAAAAACGGTTTAATTCGTCTCGAACCACACCAGGCTGCACGCGGATCCAGCATTCTTCCTTATTAAATTCCAGTATTTTGGTGAAGTGCTTAGAAACGTCCACCACAATGCCATTGCCCACACATTGTCCGGCAAGGGAGGTTCCGGCAGTTCGTGGGATCAAAGAAGTGCTATTTTCAGTAGCAAATTGGATTAATTTCTGGATATCACTAGTTGACTTGGGAAAAGCTACAGCTAATGGCATCTCCCGATAGACCGATGCATCAGTAGCATACAGTGTTTTGGTCAATGAATCAAAATTGAGGCTGCCTTCCAATTTGGAAGCTAAATCCTGCAGTAATGGCAATAGGTTTGGGTGATTTGAAGTCATAGTCAAAAATAACTTTCCTACATCAATAAATAAACTGTGAAGATGAAAGAATTATTTTCCTCTAATTGTTCGAGAAAGGAATTAGAAATGATCAATCTCAAGAGTGATCCAATTGATTATTGAACATTGAATTTAGTAGGTCTCGGTGCTTGCCTGTTTGTCTTACCGGTAGGCAGATTATCACAAATGGCAAATACACGATCATCAATTCCGGTTAGTTTCTCAACGAACCGCGGCAGAAAAATCTTAAATGATCAAAAATCAACGGACAATACTCAATTTTCAGAAAAGGAACCAATTGATAATTGAATTTGTCTCGAAAATCATTGGGATGAGACTATTTATCTTTTCTTTGCTTCATGTTCTTCTACCTTTCCCAGTTTCTGAGTTTTTTGGCAATGCCGCTAACGATTACGATCATTTTGATTGTCGCAGGTGCTTTTTTTATCAAAAGAAAATGGGGAAAAAGCTGTCTTTGGTCTGGGATATTTCTGCTCTGGTTTTTCTCCAATAGGTTTATCGCCAATCAAGCAATGCTAGCTTGGGAACCTGAATTCAAGCCTTTCAATGAAATCAAAAATCACGAAATAGGCATTGTACTTACTGGAGTGACCAACTTAAGTAAGACTGCTTACGACCGGACTTTTTTCAATAAAGGAGCGGACCGAATCACGCATGCACTACAACTTTACCAGATGGGCAAAATCAAAAAAAT
>JBDNIP010000741.1:0-8022 GCA_041688245.1 Algoriphagus sp. | reverse complement strand
TCCCAGCCTGCTTTAATTATTGCGGGGGTAATGTATTTTTCTTTGATGTCTGATTCCGAGAGATCTCGCTTGTTCATTTAAAAAGCTTCTTGTTTAATATATGCAAAGTAGTGAAAACTAAGGGGTCTCAAAGCAGAAATTATCGAACATGTCATCAACTCAGTTATTCGATGGAAATATCAAAAGTCCGGGTGCCGTTACTATCAGTAACTGATACCCTCGTAGTGGCCGCTACAATGTTTCCCTGATAATCTCGCTTCATAGTAAGAGTTCCTCCATAATAGGAGTAGCCTGAATTATTATAACCTGAATGTACTGATCCACCATTCCCAAAGTCTATGGCAGTGACGCTGTCATATTCCACTTTTACACTCAGCGTATAGTTTGACCGTTGATAAGTACTAGGATTGTAATACGAAACATTAGCATCATACCAACCATTATCTATAACCTCAACAGAGATTTCGGATGCATCTTTAAATATTGGAAGGGTTTGGCTTTGAGCCTCTATGACAATAAAAAGCAGGCTGATTGCGAGTAGAGTTGACTTCATTGGATTTAATTAAAGGTTGAGTTGGCAAGTTAGCGGCTGTAAAATCCTTAAAAAATACCCAATACTGGGTATTTTTTGGGTGCTTTTGATTTTAGGTATTTGTGAAAATTAAATTGTTCGTAGCTAATATGCTCTCAATATTTTATGTTAAATAAATATTTAAACAACCCGTTTTAATTAAAAAGCCCAGTGAAAAGTATTCTTATAACTGTTCTCCTAGCGTTCTTAAGCACATTTGCGATAGCCTAAACAAGCTTGTATGAGCATCCACAAATTGAGCAATACATCAGCAAGCATAATAAGGTTGCTATTTTGCCTTTCAAGACCTCTATTACCCTTCGGCCTAAAGACATGAAATCGATGACAAATGAACAACTCTCGAAAATGGAAGAAGATGAGGGGTATAGCATCCAAAGTGCTATGCATTCTTAGTTCCTAAAAAGGGAGATGAATGGCAAGCTTAAAGTTAGTTTTCTTGACCCTTTGACAACAAATGCAAAATTGAGAAAAATGGGAGTTGGTTTCGAAAATATTCAAGATTATACACCTGATGAGTTAGCAGATATGCTTGAAGTTGATGCAATAATCATGGGCTCGTTTGAAACAAATAAACCTATGTCAGAGGGAGCATCTGTTGCATTAGGACTATTGGTAGGTTTTTATGGCAATACCAATAAAGCTATTTTAAACATGTCAATCTATGACAGCGAAGAAGGAGTGCAAATTACCAACTATAATAAGGCAATTTCAGGAACTTTGGGATCATCCACCGAAAACTTGATAAATATTCTGATGCGAAAAGCATCAAGGAGAATTTCTTATACAGATTAATCCCCATTCTTGAGGTGGTTGGTGAGAATCGACTACCTCATTTTCTTCAAGTTGCATTCAATAATCTTAAAAAATGTTTCGCATTCTCATCCCTATCCTTTGGTTTATTGATGTATTGAAGAAATGTACTCTCCTTCACATGACCAGTAATTCCCATAATCACTGTAGTGGGAATGCTCTTGTAATAATTGGTTGCAAAGGATCTTCGGCAGGTGTGGGATGTGATCAGTTCATGTTTTGGATACTTCCTAAAACCTGTCGCTTAATTTCTGCATAAGTATTTTTCCCTTCTCTAGCACATCTATACCTGCTACTTGTACAGTATTCATCATCGCATCTCATATTTTTTGATTCATTTTCGCTTGGAAAAAACGAGATTGGGAAAGGTGAAAATCGCTATTACGGCAATAAATTATGATGCTCAAACCGTTTTGGCGAACTCTAATTTTCTCTTTTGATGTCAATCCGGCCAAAATCCAGGGAATTCAAACTATTTTTATGCTACAATCCAAAAGTACCGATGGTGCTTACTCCTAAATAGTGAAGGTGCCTGTCATTGGTGGGCAGGCAACATTTGATTTCTGGATCAGATCGGTTTCCAATGCGAGGAGATATAGAAGTGGTCGGCTTGATTGAGTTTTTAACGATGATTTCTGGATTGGAATAGAGGGGAAAAGATTTGCTGAAATACTAGCGGCTTCCATCTTCCATTCTCAACTTTTCCAAAGTTTTGAACTTTGGAAAAGTTCTTCAGTTCGATTTGACTCTCAAATATCATCAGCCTCAACTCATAAAACCATGTAATCTGAAAGTTTGACTTTCAGATTACATGGTTTTGCTACTTTGGAATATCTAGTTGATTAGACTTTTGGCACCTTTTTTACTGGATATTCAGCCACGGGAGATTCATTGAGCGCTTTCGTTTCTTGGGTGAAAACTACCTCTTGATCTGCAGTCAAGATTGTGATCAATTGGACTCCCAATACCTTTTCCAGTTTGCAGATAGTCTCCAATTTAAAATTCTCTTCCCCTCGCACATAGTTACTTACCTGCTGCGGAGAAACGCTTATTTCTTTGGCCAATCGGGCTTTGTTCCAACCCAAATCATCTAATGCGTCCATAATGCTCAAGGCAATGTCAGTTGATTTTCTGATCCAATCTTGGTTGGCTTTTCTCCAGATTACTTTTTCCGTCCAGTTGTCTGGGGATTGGATACTAAATGATTTAATAGATTTCTTTGGCGTCATTAAATTTCAACTATCTAAATAGACTATTTTGCTTTCCATATTTTTTTGCTTCAAAAAATCCACAACAGCTTCAAGCTTATGCTTTTCTAATTTCGTGTGAGGTCTGTTATCCATAGAGTTAGTGAGCTTAATTGCACCTCCTGAGATGACAAATTCAGCTCCAAATCTTACCGTTTATATCCTCAAATAGCTTTTTCTTTCCTCACCTTGAGCTTTTGAAAATCATACTTATATCCAAATCAGAACTTGTCCAAAGACTTAAACAAATGGCTTAGATCTCCTGATATCGCAGCAGTCAATAGCAGTCCAAATAGGTGATCTGATAAGGCTAGTGTTTCCCAAACCAATTTCCACGCACTTTCGGAACCATAAAATTGGTAGTAAACCTTTTTGAAGGTGACGAAGAAAGATCTTAACGATTTTGGATTATGCGACTCAGATTGAAGTTTTGAAAACACATTCTGAGAAAGCCTGCTGTCATTTTTCTCTTCGCCTTCAACTTGAGCCGCAACTAATTTCCCGTTTGCGCCCAGCAATCCAAAAACACAGATTATATTAATATTAAGCTACAGGTTTACTTTCTTTTTCATTCTTGCCTTTAGGAAAACTTAGACAATCTTCAAACACGAACAATACTCACCCAATTTGCAGCCCTCAGGATCGCCGGTACAATAGTCAAATCCAAAAAAACCGTACTGTGAGATCATCACAGGTTTTTGTAAAATAGCCAACAATAGCTCGTATCGCATTAACTGTGGAAGATCATCTGGAAAATCAACAAAAAGACTCCAAGAACTCATCATCTTGATAAAGGCTACAGTGACCTGAGTTAATTGGTCCTCGCTGAGTCGATCCTTAGGGGGAAAATTTTCCCGCTTCAATCCGCAATAGACTTCGAATAGAGGTTCACGATCACAGTAAATAAATCTTTCAGACTCTTCAAGTTCTTGCTCTAAGTCCATTTCAGATCTAGTATTATCTAATTTATTGAAATAGTCCTCCGGACAGTGTGCAGAGGCAATATCCTCCAGCAAAATGTTAATATATGCCTGCATAACTTGTTCAATTTAGATGGTTGAAAAATAATTGACCACCTCAAATTAATCAAATACGTGCAAGAATTCTATCCTCACAAAAAACATACTTGTACAACATTATGTACAGCTTGTTAACTTTGTAAAAAACCTACATATTTATGGAAGTTACTACCTACTCTAATTTTCGTCAGAATCTGAAGGCTCATCTGGATGGGGTCGTCAACGATCAAAAGCCACTCTATGTCAGCCGAGCTAATGGCGAAGATGTAGTGGTTTTATCTAAATCTGACTACGAAGGCTTGCAGGAAACACATTACCTGATGAGTAGCCCAAAAAATGCAAAGAGATTGCTCGAAGCCCTTGAACAAGCCAATAAAGGACTAGGGGTAAAAAGGGATTTAATTGATCCATAAACCGCTACCTCGGTGGATGTTATTTTTTATCCAAATGGTTGGAGTGATTATCAATACTGGCTCGAGGCAGATCTCAAGCTGCTAAAAAAAATCAATACGTTGCTAAAGGAATGTCAAAGAACTCCTTTCACAGGTAAAGGTAAGTCTGAGCCACTCAAAAATGAATTATTAGGCTGGTGGTCTCGGAGAATTGACCGCGAACATCGTTTGGTCTATCGAGTAAAGGACGGAGCATTAGAAATCGCGCAGTGTAGGCATCATTATTAAAAAAGACCCGCATCCCTGCGAGTCTTTTCATATTTCAAACTTCAGCTTTTTGATTTTTTATTCCCCCCTCAAGATCTCCATCGGCGGCTGATTGATGATCTTTCGGCCATTGAGCCAGCCCAATACTATCGTCAGGAAAGTGATCGCCAAGTAAAGCATCAAGGCTTCCAGCCAGGCGCCACGGAATTGGATATTGAATACAAACTCACTCAGGAGCCAAGTGGCTAGAAAAGATAAAATAATCCCAGACATAGAGGCTAAACTTCCCAAAAAGAAATACTCCAGGGTATTGATCTTAGTGACTATCGCCGAGCTTGCGCCGAGCGTCCGGAGCAAAATACTCTCCCGCATCCGCTGATATTTGCTGATGATCAAGGAACTTATCAACACTAAAATCCCGGTTGCAATACTGAAAAAAGCCATAAACTGAATCACAAAACTGATCTTACCTAAGATTTCTTCGAGCGTCTCCACGATCGTTCCAAGATTGATAATGGAAATATTTGGAAACTCCCGGACGATTTGCACCTGCACATCTGCGGCCTGTCGGTCATTTTTTGATTTGGTGATCAGTACGTGGAACTTTGGCGCTTGCTCCAAAACTCCGGCTGGGAAGATCACCAAGAAATTGGTCGATACTTGATTGAATTTTACATCTCGAAAACTCCCCACATAGGTTTTTATTGGTCTTCCCTGCACATTGAAGACTACCTCATCTCCTATTTTCAGGCCATTCCCTTCTCCAAAGCCTTTTTCAAGAGACACGAAAATACTGTCTCCTCGAGCTCCGACGGGAACCAATTCTCCAGACGTAATCGTCTCTGAATCTATTAATGTATCTCGATAAGTCACCCGAAACTCTCGATTGTACAACCATCGCGAATAATTCTCCTCATCAGAAAGGGCCTCATTTTCCTTTTTATCAATCCCGTTAATTTCATCGAGTAGCATGGTAACGATCGCTACCTCTTGCATAATGGGAAGATCTTGGGCTTTAATCGTGTTTTTCACATCTTCCAGTTGGGCAGTCTGGATATCGAACATCAGCATATTCGGCTGATCCTCTTTGTCTGCAAAGCGAGCCTCCTGAAGCAATTGATTTTGAAGAAAGTAGAGCGTTGAAATCATCGCCGTACCTAGTCCAATAGTAGCAATAAGTGAAACCGTTTGATTATTTGGGCGATACAGGTTGGCCAAGGCTTGTCTTAAGGTATAGGTAAAAGAAATCGGTAAAAACCTCCGAACAGCCCAAATGATCAATTGTGCAACACCCCAAAGAATTCCAAAGGCAAACACCACAAAACCGGTAAAGCCAAAGGCAAGCGTAACGTTACTCAAAAGGTAGTAGCTAAATCCCCAGATAAAGGTCAAAATCCCAACGATTACCGCCCAGCGCAATGGGTCCTTGAGGATTGTAGAATCCGCAGTCTCCGGCCGAAGCGTGGCCATTGGGGAAACATTCCGAACCTTGAGCAGCGGTAAAAGCGCAAACAACACCGAGACAAAAAGACCAGTGACAATTCCAAAACCAACTGATAACCAAGAAATCCCAAAAGACACCTTCACGGGAAGAAAATCTGAGAATACGGCAGGTAACACAAACTGCAGTAAGGTTCCCAGCAATGAGCCAAGAATAGCTCCTGACAAACCCATAATTACTATTTCGGTCAGGTAAATCAAGAGCACGCCCTTGGAAGAAACTCCCAAACATCGCAGCACTGCCACAGATGCCAGTTTTTCCTTAACAAATACATTTACCGCACTCGCCACACCTACGCATCCTAAAAGCAAAGCGATAAAGGCAACCAAGCTCAGGAAATTGGAGAGATTTGCAAAGGAACTACCTGTGGATCGCTTTCGGTCCTCCACCGTATCGGCATCGATTCGCTCGATCTCCCAACTGTCCTCAAATGGCTTGATCAGTGCATCCACATCTGTTTTATCAGCGAAAAGAAAATACCGATTATAGTTTACTCGAGAGCCATACTGTACCAGACCGGTTTCTTCAAGATAAGCTTGAGGAATGTAAACCGCAGGTGCCACAGTAGCAGTGATGCCAGTTTGACCAGGAACTTTTTGAAGCTCACCGGCAATTACAAACTCCACCTGCCCAACCTTGATTAGATCACCGACTTGAGCATCGAATTGCGCCATTAGCGTTTTTTCTACTAAGGCTTTTTTACCACCAGATCGAAAGTCAGCATCGCCTGAAGCTGGAATAGTCTCAAAAAATCCATAAAAAGGAAAAGCGCCTTCTAAAGCTCGTACTTGAGTCAATCGACTCGATCCGCTTTTTGGGAAGGCTACCATAGAAGCAAAATTGACTTCCGAAGCCATATCTATGGCCAAACTATCCAAAGTTTGATCTCCAATTGGCTTACTGTTCTCCAACACCAAATCTGCCCCAAGAAGCTCTTGAGCTTGATTGTCTATGTCAGCAGTAAGATTTTCACCAAAGGAACTGATTGCCACCAAAGCGGCTATCCCCACTACTATAGAGGAGACAAAAAGCATTAAGCGGGAAATGTTTTTTCGGAAATCCCGAAAAGCCATTTTGATAATCCATCCAAAATCAGGCATGAGCGTCCTCCTGTATTTTACCGCCTTTGATATGAATGATTCGCTGCGTTTTGGCGGCCAACTCCAAGTCATGCGTAACTAAAACGAGGGTAGTACCCTCTTCTTTGTTCAAATCAAAGATTAATTTCTCGATCATTTCGCCAGTCTCCGTGTCCAAATTTCCAGTAGGCTCATCTGCGAAAAGTATTTTTGGCTCATTGGCAAAAGCTCGCGCGATCGAAACTCGCTGCTGCTCTCCACCGGAAAGTTGCGTAGGATAGTGAGTTGCTCGATCTCCCAAGCCGACTTTATCTAATAGTTCCTGTGCTTTTTGACGAGCATCTTTACGTCTTTTAAGTTCGAGTGGCACCATTACGTTCTCCAAAGCAGTAAGCGTCGGAAGTAATTGGAAATTTTGAAAAATAAAGCCTACGTTTTGATTTCTTACTGCGGCACGCTGATCCTCAGATAGCGTTTCTAAGGCATTACCGTTTAGATTCACCGAACCTGTAGAGCCAGAATCCAATCCAGCAGCAAGTCCCAGCAGCGTGGTCTTTCCTGAGCCGGAAGGGCCGACAATCGCCAGAGTTTCACCAGCTTCAATGTCAAAATTTACTTCGTCCAAAACGGTCAGTTTTCGACTACCACTCTGGTAGATTTTACTCAAATTTTTTATAGAAAGTATAATCATTGATTTTTTTAGGTTAGACAGATGCTTTAAAAACGAGTACTGTCACGCTTTGTTAACTGATCGTAAATGAACAATCACACGTTAAATAACAGCATTTGAATGGAATGTTTAACAGGAAATTACAATAGTGGCAGGAACTTTGGCTTTTCATTTGCACTTTATAGCCTCTTCATGAATCAGAAATACGGTATGACCTGAACTTTTCCCCAATATTTGCACTACTCATTTCTAAAGTACAATCCATATGATTCCCTCTAAAAACCTGATCATTCTACTATTCATCAGCTCCTTTGGTTTATTTTCCTGCAGTTCCGAAAAAACATTGCCCGCTTAATGCTTTTTGTCTCCTCTATAGTAGTGGGGATAGCCGCTTTGGTGGCAATCAGTTCCTTTGGTGAAAATCTTACTGCTGACATAGACAATC
>JBDNIP010000740.1:0-1896 GCA_041688245.1 Algoriphagus sp. | reverse complement strand
GGCAGACTTTGATGCAAAAGAACCAAAAGATCAAGACACAGCAAAGCTCCCACTGCACTTGCCGGACGCTGGCCCGCTGCTGCGTCTTCCCACCGCGCCCACAAAACAAGCGATTGTGGTAGTTGAAATTAATGGAGTGGTCGAATCACATAATTATAGCCATGGGTTTTAACCCATGGTAAAAAAGTAACCGAATAAATCCCCTCCCGCCCAAAGCCATCTTTTGAAATCGTACGTTTATGCGGGAGGATGGAAACGAGTTTCAAATTGTTCCCACAGAATAGATTTTATTGCTAGATCAACACCAGCCAAATTTCTTTTGAGCCCTTCTTTTTCTTCGTCCTTTTGCCCCCGAAATAGTCGGGGCAGGCTTTGATGGCAAAAGGAAGGCTGAGCATTTATAAATGTCCAGCGGAAATTTATAGCGAAGAGCCAAGAATATGGGAATTATCAAGTCGTGGCATCCCGACAGCCATCGTGGATGAAATCCTAAACCTAGATCCTAGGATTTTCAATCCGAAAAACCTTCGAGGTTTTTTACACCTCGAAGGTTTCAAATCTTCAGATCAAACTTCAAGCTTGTCGATTGCGAAGAGCGGGGATAAACATAGTATAAGGGATTATAAATCCCTGAAAAATATAAAAGTGTAGCTACAATCTACGCTTTGTTGGGGAGATGGTATTCCGGTCAATTAAACTCCTTGTTGGCAACTTATGTACGAATAAAAGATACCTGATCTTTAATCTTGTAATGTGCGAATTCGATGATTTTCCTATCCAGTTGAAATACACATTCCATCTATCTTGAGCTGATTAAGAGTTATTTCAGGGGAGATGAACAATTGCCATTATCGATATACTTATTTGGAAGTGGATCTAAAAAATGATAAAAGGGGGTGGCCGAGTGTTAAAAAATATCACCCCCTGAAAAAATTTTCTCGGCCTAGACCCTCAGCCAACTTTCCTCTTGTAAGCTTCATCCTCAGCAATTCTTCGCATTTTCTCTGCTCTGGGTCCCAATAGCCCATCTTGGCGAAGCATCTCTTCCCGTTGCTTTTTTAAGATTTCCAATCGGGATTCTCCAATCAATTCTTCACTTATCAATAGCTTTTCAAACAGCGATTCGGAAACTGCCGTCTTGTAAACGATGAAGAAAACCTCAAGTGCAAAGACAAAGAAAAAGAAGAGCAAATAGATACAGGTGCTAAGCCCAGTGCTAAGTGCAAACTCATGTAGATCAGTTACTTTAGAAAGTAGTGCATCCCCTCGTTTACTTACGATGGCATCCCCGTGGATCAACGAATCATCTCTCAACTTTTCTTGTGCTTGTTGGAATGCAGACTTCAGTTCCTGACCTTTCATGAGTGCCTGCTCAGCCTTTCGTCCCTTAGCCTCGGCAACCTTACCAGCACCATATTTACCAGTGCCGTAGCTTCCGTCCAGCTCCTTCAAATGCGCATCGTCCAGCATAATGTGTCGTGCAGCAACTTCTTGTATTTCGGAGTCTATTCGATCAAGCTCTTGTCTGTGACTAGCAAAATATGCATCCGCTTCAGTAGATTTCATCTGGACTGCCTTCGCCTGTCTATACTCCTCTAAGTCTCCTGAGAATACGATCAAGTCAATAGTAAGCGAGCCCAAAATCGTGGACACCAACGCAAACGCGAGTCTAAACCCCACTAGATATTTGCCTCCCTTCACTTTGGGAGTAGAGATAAAAGAGCGATCTACGAAAAGGATCATCGTGCCCAATACAAGCCCTGTAATAATGGCCTGCCAAAGCGCCGCTCCCAATAAATAATACGTCAGGTAAAAGCCCGAGAAAGTCCATAGAAATACAGGAATCAACAACAGCGTGCCTAAGGTTACAATTTTTTGTCGAGAGACCGTAGTCTG
>JBDNIP010000739.1:0-8393 GCA_041688245.1 Algoriphagus sp. | reverse complement strand
TCTGAATTCATTAGAGAAAATTTCTTAAGAACAAGGCCACTTGGTAGACCCGGAATCGTCAAAATTGAAGAAAATTAAATTAAATAAAAAATCAAATTCAGCTTGAAAATGTCATATGTCCATCAATCAGCCTTTTGCTAAGAAATTTCTCAGAATAACATTTTTTTATTCTGAAATCAAGTGACTATTTCATGATATTTGATTTAAAAAGGTGTTTCTAGTATTTCAGAAAGACAAAAACAAATCTAAAGAAAAGCCTTTCTTACCAGCTCAGCATTTCCACTTGATTTCTTTATTTTTGAGTCAGAATAAACTTTTTACCCAAAAAAGCCAAAATGCCAAATCCGAAATTTTATCCTTTCCCAGAATCGAGTCATACCGAGTGGCTGGAACAAATCAAAAAGGATTCAAAGGGGAAAAGCGATAATTCTATCTTAAAATCAACACTTTGGGATGAAATTGATATTGCACCTGTGTACAGTTTTGAACAAAGACAGCACAACTCCAATCCTGTGCGATTCAATTCGGAATCTAAATTCACTGGCCTTCCACCTAGAATCTGGTCGAATATAGTATCCCCAAATACTGGAGAAGAAAAATCAATCAACACCGAAATTTTAGACGTCTTGCAGCTTGGTGCAGAAGGTTTGGTTCTTCATCTGGATGGTACCGAGGATTTGAATCTGATTTTAAAAGATGTTTTGCCAGCGTATGTTCGTCTTTATTTCTTGCCTTTGGGAGAAGCCGGACCAGTACTTACCCAAGTCAAAAACTGGGTAATATCCCAACAACTAACACAGGAAATGCTCCATGGAGCGATCCTTTGGTCTCCTACAGGGGAACTCTTCAAAGGAAAAACCAATCTGGAAGAGCAAATGTCACTAGCATCGGGATTGATTTCAGCGTATAAGTCCTTTCCGGATTTTCATCCTATCACCATCGATTTTGCTCGCTATTCGAATGCAGGAGGGACAGGTATTCAGGAATTAACCTACGGATTAGGTGAACTAATTGAAATTTTAGATCGCTTTACTGAACAAGGTATTTCTGTGAACCAAGCAATCGCCAAGATTGCATTTCATACAGCTATCGGAGAAAATCACTTTCCGGAAATAGCAAAGATGAAGACGATCCGATCCATTTTACTGGATCTAGTTTCAAATCTTGGTGGGAATTTAGACTCGGAAGCCATACACCTATTTGCGTCTACCAGTGATTGGAGCAAATCCTCACTCGATCCGAATACCTCACTTATTCGCCAGACTTATGAAGCAATGGCGGCAGTGATAGGTGGCTGTAATTCCCTGTGGGTTAAGCCTATTTTGGGTCAAGGTACAGATGTGCTTTCTAAACGGATTGCAAGAAATGTATCTACCATTCTTGGCGAAGAGAGCTATTTGAATAAAGTGATAGACCCCAGCGCGGGATCATATTACCTCGAAAGTCTCCAAAATGAAATCAGTGATCTGGTTTTAAAACAATTGGGATTTTTAGAAGATGCCGGAGGATGGACTGCTAATTTCATAAATCGAACTATTCATACTCAAATCAAAAATACGGCTATCAAAACCCAACGAGCAGTACTCGAAAAGCGAAAAATCCTGATTGGGGTAAATAGCTACGAACTGCAAAGTAAAGATTCATTTAAGATCACTCAGCAAGAAATTAAATACGAGGACTACGAATTACGGCCAAGTCGCGCAAGCTATTTAGTAGAAACTGAAAAATCGAATCAGCTATGAGACCTGACTTTAAAAATTGGAAAAGCGCTGCTACAAGTAAGCTTGATTCTTCAAAGGAATCAGAATGGGAAACCGCAGAACAAATCAATGTTCCACCTATACTAAGTCAAGAATCTGTAGCCCATATCGGCCATTTGAAATTCATTGCAGGGAAAGCACCTTTTCTTCGCGGTCCTTATAGCACTATGTATGTGCTGCGGCCTTGGACTATACGGCAATATGCGGGATTTTCTACAGCTGAAGAATCCAATGCCTTTTACCGAAAAAATCTCGCCGGAGGCCAGAAAGGACTGTCTGTAGCCTTTGACTTGGCCACACATCGAGGCTATGATTCCGATCATCCGCGAGTAGTCGGGGACGTTGGCAAAGCAGGTGTTGCGATCGATTCAGTTGAGGATATGAAGATTCTTTTTGATCAGATCCCGCTTGATGAGATGTCCGTGTCTATGACGATGAATGGGGCGGTTATTCCAATTTTGGCTTTTTATATCGTAGCTGCTGAGGAACAGGGAGTTTCAGCCGAACAGTTGACAGGTACAATTCAGAATGACATTCTGAAAGAGTTTATGGTGCGCAATACCTACATCTATCCTCCACTACCATCGATGCGAATCATCTCAGACATCTTTGAATTTACGGCCCAGAAGATGCCAAAATTCAATTCAATTTCCATCTCTGGCTATCACATGCAAGAAGCAGGAGCCACAGCAGATATTGAGTTGGCCTATACCTTAGCTGATGGCTTGGAATATTTAAGAACTGGGATCAAAGCAGGCTTGGATATTGATGATTTCGCACCAAGAATTTCATTCTTCTGGGCTATCGGCATGAACTACTTTATGGAAATAGCGAAAATGCGAGCAGGAAGATTGCTCTGGGCAAAGATCGTCAAGCGATTTGAGCCCAAAGCAGATAAATCATTGATGCTTCGAACACACTGCCAAACTTCAGGCTGGTCGCTTACCGAGCAAGATCCCTTCAATAATGTGACCCGAACAGCCATAGAAGCACTCGCCGCCGTGATGGGACATACACAATCTTTACACACCAACTCGCTGGATGAGGCGATAGCTCTGCCCACTGACTTTTCGGCAAGAATTGCCAGAAACACACAATTAGTCCTACAAAAAGAAACGGGAGTGACCGCCACTGTAGATCCTTGGGGAGGTTCCTATTACGTAGAGTATCTGACAGATCAACTGGTCGAACGCGCTTGGGCACTGATCGAAGAAGTAGAAGAACTTGGAGGAATGGCAAAAGCGATCGAAGCTGGACTTCCAAAGCTTAGGATTGAGGAGGCTGCTGCCAGGAAGCAGGCAAGAATTGACAGTATAAAAGATGTGATTGTAGGAGTCAATCGCTACCAGGTAGATGAAGAATCCGATATAGAAGTCCGGGATGTTGATAATCAGGCAGTACGCGAATTACAGTTGATTCGACTCAAGTCCTTGAAATCATCTAGGAATAATGTTGAGGTAAAAACCTGCTTGGAAGCCCTAACGGCTTCTGCTAAGTCAGGTCAAGGCAATCTGTTGGATTTAGCTATTGAGGCAGCTCGGAAGAGGGCAACTTTAGGTGAAATATCGATGGCGATTGAAGAAGTCTTTGGAAGACATCACGCAAAAACGCAATCCATCTCTGGCGTATATGCATCGGCCATGAAGGATCAGGAATCTTTTAAACAAGCCACTGAGCTTTCAGATCGTTTTGCTGAAATGGAGGGTAGACGTCCGCGGATTATGATCGCTAAAATGGGACAAGATGGTCATGATCGAGGTGCCAAAATAATTGCGACAGGATTTGCCGATCTGGGATTTGATGTGGATATCGGGCCACTTTTTCAGACTCCAGAGGAAGTAGCTGTTCAAGCCATTGAAAATGATGTGCATATTGTGGGGGCTTCTTCTTTGGCAGCAGGTCATAAGACGCTGGTTCCGCAGCTAATTCAAGAATTAAAAAATCTTGGAAGAGCGGACATAATGGTCGTAGCAGGAGGAGTAATTCCCTCAAAGGACTACCAATTCATGTATGACTCTGGGGTTACTGCGATTTTTGGGCCCGGTACAGTACTTTCCGAAGCAGCCTGTACGGTTTTAGAGAAATTAATGGAGGAGTGATTTCGATAATTCAGTTTCAACTTGAGTTAAGCTTTTCAGCCAGTAGTTGGAGTGAGCAATATAAAATTAAGGGAACAGCTAAATTTAGGGGTTTTGGTCTTCCGCCTTCCATCCAGAAAAACAAAGAAAATAAGTTTGCTGTCATCATTCCACAGAATCATATTTTATTTCAAAAACAGTCGTATATCAAATTCAAACTTGGTAATTGAATTGATTTCTACCTCATTAAATTTTCCGTGAACTGGGTTTATCAAAAAGTTAAACTCTCCCCGAACTATCACTGAAGGTACTTTGAATATCAAAAACTCATTGTCTGAAATAAACTTATCCCCAATCTCTTGAGTGGAATGGGAATGCGGAATAGATTTCCAGTCGAATGGCAAGTCTGAAATTTCGATTTCTTTCACCATAACTGAATCAGGAATAGTCATCTCAACGAGTTCATAATCCATCGGAATATTTCCCAGTGGTGTATGGACCGCGATCTCGGCAGTGCAAAGTGCTCTGGATTGGCCGGTATAGAGCAATGCTTTACCTCTGCTATTCCATCGCCCCCCTGCCAATTCCGCACCTTTTGCTGGTAAATCGTAAGCGAACTTACTTTTGCTAAGACGGAAAAGTCTCATGCCAAGATCCCATATTCAATCCGGGTCAGCTGGTCTTTCAAAAGCATAATTCCAAAACTGCTGTCCAAAAAAGATTTTGGAACTACATCTCCCAAAGCTAAACAGGGTGTTTCAAGCCAATTTTGAAATTTTGACTTGCTCCCGAATACTTCTACTCCCCTCTTTTGAAGTAGCGCTATTTCGATTATCTTTTCTGATTGCAACGAATCAAATGATTTTTGTTCCTTTTGGTATCGTTGCATACTGCGCTCAGAGCTATGCAAAAATTCTGACCATTCTGAAGATGAAAATGCGCTCTTTGAAGCTAATTTACTAAAATCATCAAAGGAAACCCCCTGCCTCACCAGCGCAATGATGTCATTTATAACCTTATCATCAGTGGCATTATAGGCTACTTCAGGATCAAAAATGGTGAGTTGAGTCATGGTGAGCTAATTAGTTTTAATACAACTGCCTTAAACATACCGACAAATGTCTAGGTTCATTTCAATCCTTCAAGTTTTCTTCTCTCATATGAAGTCATCCATTATGCCTTTAAGATATTATTGCCTTTTCCTTTTGCCTTTTTTCATTGCGTGCAATTCACCTGAAGTCCCAAAAAAAGAAGTCTTAGCCGGCCAAATGGAAAAGCATCTCAAAGCAGAAGTTTTGGATAAATGGTATCCTGATGCGATTGATTCGGTAGATGGAGGCTTTTTCAGTGCCTTCACATATGACTTCGACCTTGCAGAGAATCAAGATAAAATGATTGTCACTCAGGCCAGGCACACTTGTACCAATGCCAAGGCGGCTATTCGGTATCCAGAAATTAAGTACTTCAAGGATGGTGCAAAGCACGGGTTTGAATTTTTGAGAGATCACCTTTGGGATAAGGAAAAAGGAGGTTTTTTCCGGCTGGTGGACAAGCAGGGTAATGTCAAAGATGACTCAACCAAAACAGCCTATGGAAATGCTTTTGGAATTTTTGGCCTAGCTGCTTACTACGAGCAGTCAGGAGATCCTGAAGGTTTGGAACTGGCCAAAAAAGCTTTTTACTGGCTGGATTCGAATGCGCACGATCCAATACACAAGGGCTATTTTCAACAGTTGGAGCGAAATGGTCAACCCAGTGTCCGACTGATAGGAACTCCTTCAACTTCCGACTTGGGGTATAAAGATCAAAACAGCTCAATCCATATTTTGGAAGCATTTTCCGAGCTTTATAGAGTTTGGCCAGATCCTCTTTTGAGCGCACGATTACAGGAAATGCTTTTCTTGATCAGAGATCAAATTGTCACGGAGAAAGGCTTCCTCACCTTATTTCTTTATCCAGATTGGTCGGCTGTCACTTTTGCAGATTCATCAGAAGCAGTGATCGAGGAGCATCATTTACTTGACCATGTCTCTTTCGGACACGATGTAGAGACTGCATTCTTGATGCTGGAAGCATCTCGTATACTGGGCTTGGAAAATGACGCTACTACGCATCGAATCGCAAAAAAAATGGTGGATCACGCTTTGGACCAAGGTTGGGATGAAGAGCTAGGTGGATTCTATGACGAGGCCTTTTATTTCAAAGATGGTTTCCGAGTCACGCATGGTACGAAAAACTGGTGGGCTCAGGCAGAGGGAATGAATGCGCTACTGCTGATGTCCGACTTATATCCCGAAGACGAGCGAAACTATTATGGGAAGTTTGTAAAACTTTGGACCTATATCGATATCTATTTGATCGATCATAAATTTGGTGACTGGTATTCTGGTGGTTTGGATAAGCAACCCGAGCTGCGGTACTCCAATAAAGGAAATATCTGGAAAAGTGTTTACCATCACTATCGATCTCTAGATGCAGTGATTGAGCGGCTAAGAGGCGAACTGCCTTTGTTATAATAGCTAGTAGATTGAAACTGCCTTACTGTTTTCACAGCGCACTCCACTTGGTCTCGCTACCAATGCACAATTGGAAATAGCCCCAGTTCGTTTATTGAAATCCGCTTGCAACGCGGTATAGTTATTCACCAGTTCTAAAAACCGCTTCCCATCGATTTTTCTTGAATAGGCAATGTAGCTCATGGGACCTCCACAGGGCTTACTTCCAATCGGGGTAAATTTCCAATCACTTGCATTGGTACAGTTTTGTGAAGTAGCGAGCTGATTGATTTCAGCCCATAATTGATCCAAGGAGATTGGAGACTCTTCTCCTCCTCTTTCGGCTCCGGAAATATCACAACTTGACAATACGAAGAATGAAAAAATTACTAAGATATTTTTCATAAAATGTTGTTTTCAAGATTAGAACGGCCGCTCATAAACCAAGTTTCGAATGAGTTAAAGGTTTTAGTTTTTTGAATAGACAATCTTCCCATCTACCAGCGTCATTTCCACCGAGACCCGATGAATTTCCATCGGCTCTATCGTAAACAAATCTTTAGATAAAATCACTATATCTGCCAGATATCCTACTTTCAAAAGTCCTTTTCGAGCTTCTTCATAAGATGAATAAGCGCCCATGGAAGTATATGCTTTCATAGCTTCGAAAATACTGATTCGCTCCTGAGGAATCCAGCCACCGACAGGATAGCCGAAAGGGTTCCTTCTATTTACTGCATCGTGAATTCCCCGAATGGGATTTAAGCTGGTGCAAGCCGGCCAGTCACTGCTGAAAACAAGTTGTGCATCTGCATCCAAAAGAGATCTCCAAGCGAAGGAATAAGGCAGTCGCTCTTCTCCCACTGCCTTTGACCAAACCGTCGTTGTACCGGGCTCTGCATGAATAGGTTGCATACTTGGAAGAATACCAGTTTTGGCAAAGCGCGGAATATCTGCAGGATTGATCGTCTCGATATGCTCCACTCAGTATCGTTTTCCCTTAGAATCGTTTTCCAACATTGCTTTTTCATAGGCATTTAAAACTTCCCGTACACCCCGATCCCCGATGGCATGTGTAAACAATCGAAAGCCTTTTGCATCCAATGTTTTTACCAAGTCCTGATAGCGGTCTATGGAGAAATTTAACTGACCCAAAGCCAAAGGATCTGTGGAAGGAAGATCGGAATAGGGCTCCAGCATTGCAGCGGTATGACCCTCAATCACTCCATCGATCATGAATTTAATAGCATCGGCTCGAATCCGAGGATTGGCAGCGCCAACGCTATCTTTCAAAAAAACAAAATGCTCGATTTGACTTGGACTGGTTTGTTCAGATACCGAAAAGGCTGCTGCATACCTAAGCGTGAACCCACCATCTTCATAAAGCTTTTGAAACAAGCGAAGGTCATTTTCCGAACCAGAAGCATTTTGAACTGAGGTGATTCCAAGCGATGCCGCATATTCCAAGCCTTTACGAAGTCCATCTAATTGATCTTCGAAAGTGTCTTCAGGAACTAAATCCCAAACCAATCCCACCGCACTTTCCTTTAATGCCCCGGTCAGCTTACCATTTTTATCTTTTACTAGTTCTCCAAAACCACTGAATGCAGTGTTTTCATCTATTCCAGTCAACTTCAAGGCCTTTGGATTGGCATAGGCAGAATGTCCGTCATAAGCACGGATAAGAATTGGCCGAGCAATATCCAGCACTTTCATCGACTGATGATCTGGAAGACCAGATTCAAAAAAAGTGTATTGCCAGCCTCGACCTGTAATCCATTCCCTCTCAGGATTTTCAGCGATGAATTTCAAGGTACTGGCAAGGGCAGCGTCAAGTGTTTCTGCACCTGATAATTCCACTTGAGTCAAGCCCATCGAACCACTCAAAAAGTGAATATGCGCATCATTAAACCCTGCTGCAACTAATTTCCCATCCAAATCCAAAACTTGAGTTTCCGGTCCTGCCAAAGCCAAAACAGATTCTGAATCACCAGCAGCAATGATCAGACTATCTCGAATTGCGATTGCTTCTACAAAGGAATTTTCATTTTCACCAGTCC
>JBDNIP010000738.1:0-6156 GCA_041688245.1 Algoriphagus sp. | reverse complement strand
TCTGGAAAACCTCACCGAGAAACAGCGTATCAAGTTTGAGTCAATTATAGGTGCTAACTATGAGGTTAGCCACATTGGTATACGATTACCGGGCAAGGAATCCTCAAAATCTAAAAGCGATTCCCCTGGGTTTTTGGTGCATTATTTTCAAGTTGGGTTAAAACAGTTATTTTCAAAAAATATTTTTTTACTTAAATTTTTTTTATACATTGACTCGGTATTCAGTAAGGAATGAGGATAATAATTAGGGTTCTACCCCTAAGTTAGTAGAATATATACCTAATGTTAACTAAACCCAACAATAGCCAATTTTCGCGAATCAGCTATACGATTGATAGTCATCTATTAGCAAGATTATTCCAGAAGTCAATTATCTATTTATTGCCTGACTTCCATTGAATTCGTGATAGAACCATAATTAGAATGTTAGGCCTGAAAATTATTTCTAATGGCAAGTAAAAATTATGTCGTAAATTAACCCCATAATAACATATGTATACCTTTTTTAGGTTTTACAATTTTTTTAATTATAAACAATATTTAATTGTTTATAAATATAAGATCAGTTTATTAAATAATCGATATTGAATATTTTAGGTCTTATATTCGACTCAATAACATTTGTATACATAATTATTACTGTAAGTTTTTACTTTGTCAAAGTAAAAAAATAGGACCGATTATGAGCCCAAATTTAATTTGTAATAACTTAAATCAACTAATCTAAATATTTATGAGAAAAAAATCTCTACTTCTACTTCTGGCATTTTTTGTATTCTTGAGCTTTACACATGCCCAACAAAGAAATGTAATCGGAAAAATTATTTCAAATATAGACAATGAACCTATTCCAGGGGTTAGTGTCCTAATTCAAACACCAGAAGGTGCAACAACAGGATCGATAACTGATTTGAATGGTTCATTTTCGATATTGGTCCCGGGAAATGACGTAGAATTGGTCTTTTCATTTATTGGCTACGTGACACAAAGGCGACTAGTGGGAACCCGCAGTGAATTCAATGTTACGCTTCAGGAAGAAGTGAGCCTGCTTGGAGAAGTAGTAGTTGTAGGTTATGGAGAACAAAACCGCAAAACCTTAACATCATCCATATCTTCGGTTTCTGCCAAAGACATTGAAAATCTTCCCATGCCAAGTGCTGATCAAATGATGCAGGGTAGGGCCGCTGGTGTTTTAGTTAGTTCCAACTCAGGAACTCCCGGAGGTGGTGTATCTGTCAGGGTAAGGGGGTCTACCTCTATTAATGCGAATAATGACCCTTTATATGTTGTTGACGGAATTCCGATTGTTTCAGGTAATCTATCTGCAGTAGGTGTGGGAGGGCAGACAGCCAATGCAATGGCAGACATTAATCCGTCCGATATTGAATCTATGGAAATACTTAAAGATGCCTCTGCCACCGCTATTTATGGGGCAAGAGCAGCTAACGGCGTGGTGTTAATTACCACCAAGAGAGGGACTAATCAGAAAGCAAAAGTAAGCATAGGCTCCTATTATGGAATTCAAAGTCCTTGGAGGACTCCTGATTTGGTGGATGGGCCTACCTTTGAAATGCTTAGAAATGAGGCAGCGGTAAATAATGGGGGAAAACCTATATATCCTAATCCAGAACAGGCGCTCAGAACTAATTTTGCAGATTATATCTTCAGAGATGCTCCCATACATAACATGGATGTCTCTGTAAGAGGCGGGTCTGATCAAATCCGGTACCTAGTGTCTGCCTCAGATTTTAAGCAGGACGGGATAGTTGCTCCTGCATCATTCGGAAGGAGAACGGGCAGGCTGAATCTGGATGCTTTTGTTTCAGATAAATTAAAAATAGGAACAAGTATTTTGTACTCACGGAACACCCGGAACAGAGTAAATAATGATGACAATATAAGCGGAGCGTTGGGTGGCCTGCACTTTTACCCTTCAAACCTGCCTCTTTTCCAGGGAGACGGAAGTTATACCAAATTCAGCATTTTTGAAAATCCTGCTGCAGTGGTTAACGAAAACGACATTAAAATGGTGACAAACAGAGTTTTAGCTACTGTTTTTGGGGAATATGAATTTTTCCCAGGATTGACTTTAAGGAGCAATTTTAGTGTGGATTACAATAATGTCAAGGAGGATATTTATATCAATACTCTTCTGAATGCAGGAGCAGCAGTTAACGGCCAGGGTAGCTCTATTGTTTCTGTTAACGATAATTGGATTCAAGAAAATGTATTAAACTATCAGGCAAATTTTGGAGGTATACACGAGCTAAATATTTTAGTAGGTAATACCCTTCAGCAATCTAGGTTTGAAAGGACGACTGCCACCGGTCAGCAATTTCCTTCTAATAATTTTAGAAGAATTGCCTCGGCCGCAGTACAAACCTCTTCATCCGATGGATCTATGTGGGGAATTGCCTCGTTTTTTACTAGAGTTAACTATAATCTAAAAAACAAATACCTTTTCACCGCCAATATGAGGAGGGATGGTAGTTCCAGATTTGGGGCAGCAAACAGATGGGGGACATTTCCTTCTGCTGCAATTGGTTGGAGAATTTCAGAAGAAGAATTTTTTAATAAGGGAAAAGTATTATCTGACTTAAAGTTAAGGTCCAGTTATGGAATTACAGGTAACCAGAACGGTATTAATGATTTTCAATCTCGCGGCCTATGGTCCGGTGGAGCAAATTATACTACAACTCCGGGTACAACTCCTTCTCAGCTGGGTAACCCAGACCTTCGGTGGGAGAGGACGGCTCAGTTTAACATAGGAGTAGATTTGGCCATGTTCAATAATAGGGTGAATGTATCAATTGAATATTATGATAAGCAGACCACAGATCTTTTGCTTGCTGTGCCTATTCCAAGGTCCAGTGGCTTCAATAGTATTGTGCAGAATTTTGGGGCAATGGAGAATAAAGGTTTTGAATTTAGCATAGCTGGTTCTCCAATAATTAAAGAAGACTTTACATGGGATGTAAACTTCAACATTTCCCAAAACCGGAATATGATCAAAGATTTAGCACAGCCAATCCCCGTTTACAACAGGGATATTATTAGGATGGAAGAAGGAATACCAATGTATTCTTTCTGGATGCACAAACAGTTGGGGGTAAATACTGAAACTGGAGATCCTATTTGGGCCACCAAAGAGGAAGGACGCCCATTTGATCCCAATGTTGATAGGTTTATTATTGGCGATGCCTGGCCAGATTTTTTTGGAGGTCTGACCAATACTTTCCGTTACAAAAATTTTGACGTCATGTTTTTCTTTCAGTTCTCTTATGGCAATGACCAATTGTTTTGGAGCAGGTTCTTTCAAGAGCATGGCGGGACTAGAAATACAAATTTCCTTTCCAGTCAATTGGACAGGTGGCAGCAGCCCGGCGATATCACCATGGTGCCTAGGATGACAAACCAAAATTATGCAGCTAATTTGAGGCCTTCCAGATTTGTAGAAGATGGCTCCTATTTAAGATTGAAGAATCTCAGTATAGGCTATACATTACCTCAGGCCTGGGTCAATAGATTGGGCATGAGTAATGCCAGAATTTACTTGAGCGGTCAGAATCTGTTGACATTTACCAACTATAGTGGCATGGACCCAGAGGTTAATTCCACCGCCGCTAACGAACAGACTCAGGGAGTGGATTTTTATGCAGTACCTCAGCCACGCACCTTCATGGGTGGATTTAATATAACCTTCTAAATCGGAACATTATGAAATTAACTAAAATATACTTTATGTTTACAGTTTGGATGCTTTTTGGTATTAGCTGTAATGTTTTGGACCAGGAACCCGAAACTCAGATTTCGGATGAAACCGCTTTTACAGATGAAAAAAGTGCTGAGGCTGCCTTGGCCGGACTTTATCACCAATTACAGGCAGGGGCTTACTATGGAAGAAATTTTCAGCTAATCAGTGATGTGTCGAGTGATGTGTCTCAAAGTGTAGGTACTTGGGATTTTTACAGGGAAATGGATACCTATTCCCTTGATGCCTCCAACCTTGAACTGACTAATTTTTACGCTGCGGGCTATAGAGCAGTGAACCAAGCAAACAATATCATTGCAGAAGTTCCCAACATAGAAATGCCCGATTCCAAAAAGAATAATATCCTCGGTCAGGCATATCTAGTCAGAGGCTTGGCTTTTTTTGATCTAAACCGGGTATTTGGCGGGGTGCCAAATGTTATAGGAGAATTAAGTGTGATATTACCTCTTGAGCCAGCAAGGGCTTTGAACGAATCTCTATACCCCAGCAGACCTACTTTGATTGATGGGTATAGCCAGATCCAATCAGATTTTGAAGAAGCTCTAAGACTCTTGCCTGAAGAACAGGCTAACAATACCTTTACAAGGGCACGGGCAGTAAAAGGCACAGCAAGAGCCTTACTGGCTAGGCTCCACCTTTATTTATTTAACTATGGAGAAGTCATCAATTATAGTACGGTAGTGATAAATGATGGAAAATACAGGTTGTTAAATGACTATGAGGATATATTCGCTTCTGAATTCAGCTCAGAATCAATTTTTGAATTGGATTTTATAGTAGCTGACCCCAGTGGGATCAGAAACTGGTATTTTCCTGGAGCAAGAGGTGGTAGGGGAGATATTGCTGTTCATGAAGAGTTTATTGAACTAATACAAGCTGATGAAAATGATATCAGGGGTACCATGTTTGGTTTTGAAACCGTTCAAGGTATCTATTATCCAACCAAATATCAGAAGCCTGGAAATGTTGATAATATTCACATATTAAGGATTGCTGAAATGTACCTTAATAGGGCGGAAGCGTATGTGTATACGGATGAAATGAGTCTTGCAGTTAATGACTTAAATGCTGTCAAACAAAGAGCAGGTGCGGCTCTATATCAAGGGAATATGGATGCCAATAGCATTTTGTCAGAACTTGAAAGAGAAAGAAAAATTGAACTGGCATTTGAAGGCCATAGCTTTTTTGATCTTGTCAGAACAGGAAGAGCTTTAGAGGTATTGGGTCAGGTAGATAGAAAAAACTCTGCTGTTCCGGTAAGCTTGGATCAGCCTTGGAAACTGATACTTCCAATCCCTAGAGATGAAATACTGTCCAATCCAAATATGACTCAAAATCCTAACTATGGCAATTAATCATTTAAGAAAAGATAAGCTTCTCGGATTTTCGAGAAGCTTATCTTTTCTTAAATTTAACAAATCATGTCTTGATGTTATTAAAGCAGTTCCTGATTTGGTGGTGTTAAATAAGTAATGCTAGATGTTTATTGTAGTGACAAATAAAGTATTTGATAGCTCCGATATGATTGTCTAGTTTCTTGGAAAAAGATAACGTTTTTCTGACCAGCCTGCTGCACCTCTGTCTCAATGTATTATTGAAACGTTCTATATGATTGGTATACCCTTTTTCTTTTCCTGATGTCCTATGCTTTTCACTGTCCAACACGTGGTACCCATTCCAAAAGTCAGTGAAAAACACCGCATTTGTTTTGAACAATTCAGGGATTTGGTCAAAAAGTTTTCGTGCGTCCTGTTGTCCCCTACCTCCTACATGACAGGCAATTATCTGGCGATTAGCCGTATTCATTACCAACCAGATCCATTGTTTATTTCCCTTGTTCTGTACGAAGCTCCACATCTCATCGGCCTCAAAACGATACAACTCATACACTATGCCCGCTTTTGTTTCGTACAACTCCTCCATCAACGGGTCCTGGATTGGACTAAACGACTCAAAACAATCCGCTAATCCAGGGTCAAATGCCTCAATATCCGTCCATGGATCGCAACACTCAAACGGAGAAGTGTTTTTTTTAGCGAACTGATCTCGTAAATATAGGTGTCAAATTTATCTTCTAAGTGCGCCTGCATCGCTGCTTGGTCAGGTAAGTCCGCACATAAATCATCCGGGCAGGCCGCATACAATTTACTGATGTAGCCTTGTAGCCAAACCTGAGAGACTTCCAGTGCGCGGGCTATTCCCGCCAAGGATATTCTCTCCAATAACAGCTTAGCTACCAAGGCTTTCTGCTGCTGGGTAATCACCTTGTTTTCAGCATGAAGAACGAACTGACGACCGCATTTTTTGCATAAGTGGTTCTGCTTTCCGTTGTGTATGTGACCATTCAATTTGATAGAATCACTTTGGCAGCTAGGACATATAAT
>JBDNIP010000737.1:0-4678 GCA_041688245.1 Algoriphagus sp. | reverse complement strand
CTTTCATGTCCTTTCATCGAGAAGTAAAGACTTTCTTCTCCGTCGAAAAAGAAATTCCATTGACTAACCGGCTCAGGAATCTTAATCTCACTTAAATAATTTCCGGATTGCGGATCCAGAATGCTAATCTTATAACTTCCTAAATCCTCAATCATCAGACCATGTTTTGTCTTAACCAATTGGGTGGGATATTTGAGATCATCAGGACCATCACCTCTTCGTTCGATTAATTTTTGAAGTGTAAAATTCTTGTCCAAGATAAAAAGTGAGGCTGGATTCTTACTGACAACAAAAATATTTTTATCATCAGAAGTCATCGAAATACTTGTAAAAAAAACTCCATCACCGAACTCATCAAGCACTTTTTCAGGAGTAAGTATTTCTGTTTCAATAGTTATTAATTCTCTTTCCGTACAAGAAAGTGATATTAGAATTAAGGCTACAACAATTAAATTTTTCATCTTTCCTGTCTTTAAAATAAATTGAACTGGTTTGAATGATTTAGAACCAAATAAATTATCTCGATTGGTAAAAACTACGAAGCAAGCCCTCGCGACAAAACTTGAATTTCATAGGAATTAAATTTAGGACTAATTGGCACAAGCCTGAGCGGGAACACAAGGAACTGACTGAAAATAAATAGGAAAATAAACCCTAGACAGCTACCTGCCAGTTATTCCATGTTGAACCCACATAATATATTGATGACTAGTATTTTATAATAAATTTCTACGGGCATCCAAAATCCTGCATACTACCAAATCTAATGCTGATTTATTTCTTTTAAATCCCTCTCTACCCCCTTTGAGAAAGTGAGAGTTTGAACCAATTTCAAATTAAAGTTTCGACTTATTGCGGAACGTGCAACAAAGCGAATACTCATTTAAATTTCAAACTTAAAAATGACTTGATCTTATATCAATACTGATTTTTGACTATTTAGTATAATTTTTCTCCCCAGCTAGGATCGGTATAGGAAGTAGATTTTCCTTCGGTGGCAGTGGGCAGGCATAATCTGGATTGTATGCGCAATAGGGATTATAAGCCAAGTTAAAATCAAGCGTAATACTATTTTTTCCATCTTGTCGCGCATTGATATACCGACCTCCACCGTAAGTTTCTCCTGCGCTGGTCTGATCTGCGAAAGCTAAAAAAGAAGTTTCGCTTGTCGGCTTCGTCTATGGATTGGAGCAAAAGCAGACGATTTACATTCCCTCCAAGCTCAAACTCCGCGTAACTATGCTCGATGTACTTCTCTCTTGAACCATCAGTCAAGGGGACTTCACGAACTTTCGGATTTTCTACCGGGATCATTCTGGCTTTAACTCGATAAGTTGGTTCGATTGGAAAAAAACTCAGCTCCTTAAATTCTCGCTTTTGTGAATCCGTAAGTGGAGATCCGATGTTGAATCGGATAAATTTAAATTGCCGCTCACGCTCTGCCTCGATCTTTTCAATGTAAGCTTCCGGACTCTCCGTAGCGGTCAGCGTGTAAAAAAAAGCTACCGCGACTACTACGGAGACAAGTAGGGTAATAATTGTATTCTTTTTCATAACTCAAAGGATGCCATCATCGGCGAAGCTAAAGTAGCCATGATCTGTAAAGATCACATGATCTAAGACTGGTAAATCCAATTCTCGCCCGATTTTTACCATTCGCTCCGTTAATCTTTTGTCTTGCTCTGAAGGTTTCAGGTTACCGCTTGGATGATTATGAACCAGAATGATGGATTGAGCCAAATGTTCCAAGGCCACTTTGAAAACCACTTTAGTATCCACTACAGTTCCAGCAGTTCCACCTTGTGAGACCAAATGTTTCCTTAACACTTGGTTGGAGCGAGAGAGCAAAAGCAGGTAAAAATGTTCGACTTGCTCATCAAACAGTTCTGGCTTCATCAGTTCATAAATATCTCTAGAACAGGTAATTTTCGGTTTGACTTGAGGTTCGGAATCCTTTCGTCTCCTACCGAGTTCCATGGCAGCAACAATTGAAATTGCTTTTACTTCACCTATTCCCTTGAATTTCTTTAAATCTTGGATGGATAGTCTGGCAAGATTGGCCAAATCATGATTTACAGACGAAAGAATATGCCTAGAAAGATCTACTGCACTCATTGAAGGCGTACCCGATCCGATCAGAATAGCAATTAATTCAGCATCTGAAAGTACTGATTTGCCTTTCAGCAGAAGCTTTTCACGCGGACGATCTGCTTCAGCAAGCTCAGAGATTTTGATAGAGGTGAATGTATTCATAGTCGCTCTCAAAAAGTTTAGATAAAAGCTACTAACAAATAGGCACAAAAAAAACCCTGACTAGCAGAGTTTTAAATAATTTGAATCTAAAAATTAAGCTAGTGCCGCTACGACCTTTGCCAATCTTGATTTCTTGTTACTTGCGTTGTTCTTGTGAATCACGTTCTTCTTAGCTAGCTTATCCAACATCGAAGCTACTTTCTTGTAAAGTTCAGATGCTTCTACCTTGTCAGTGGTAGCTTTCAGCCTTTTGATGAAAGTACGAGTCGTTTTCGCTTGATATCTGTTTCTCAAACGCTTTGCTTCGTTAGCACGAATTCTCTTTAGAGCTGATTTGTGATTTGCCATACCTGATATTAAATAAAATTTCTTTATGTCCTTCTAATCCCGAAGCGGAGTGCAAAGTTATCTGAATTTATTAAGTATGCCAAAAGATTTTTAAACATTCCTAAGAAACCTTTATTATAAGACCCGGTAATCTTTGCTAATTTTTTATTTCTATCACTAAAAAACAGTCCTAAAATCAGAGCATATCAGAACGGGGATTTGATTATTTTTAGTCATGGCAACTTTTATATTCTGGCTGATTCCATCAATTTTTATTTTGGAGCCAACTACTCCTTGGGGTTTTTACGCACATTCATTGATCAATCGAATGGCTGTTTTTTCGCTTCCCCCAGAACTGATTGGTTTGTATAAGTCAGAAATACAATTCATCACGGAAAAAGCAGTCAACCCAGACCGAAGAAGATATGCTGTGGAAGGTGAAGCTGAAAAACACTACATCGATCTGGATCATTATGGAGATAGCGCCTTGCTTTTCTTACCAATTTATTGGAATGAGGCGATTGAAAAAATCTCGGAAGATTCACTTCGGGCTAATGGAATCGGACCTTGGTCAGCATATTTGACTTTTGTAAGCCTGACCAAAGCATTTGAAAATAAAAATAAGGCTGTGATTTTAAGGCTTTCCGCGGATTTGGGACATTACCTGGGAGATCTGAATGTGCCGCTCCACACCACAAAGAATTATAATGGTCAGCTGACTGGTCAAAATGGAATTCATGGGTTTTGGGAAAGTCGAATTCCGGAACTTCAGGCCGCCGACTATGCGCTTTGGGTTGGAAAATCGGACTATGTGGAAAAGCCACAACAAGCGATTTGGGATGCTGTGGCGGAGGCTCATTCGCAAGTTGATTCCGTGCTTCGTGTAGAGAGGGAATTGTCTTTGGCTTTTCCAGAAGATCAAAAATACAGTTATGAGGAGCGAAACGGACTGACAGTTCGCGTGTATTCCCGAGAATTCACCGAAGCTTATGCGATTGCGCTTAATGGCCAAGTGCAGCGACAAATGAAAAAATCCATCAAAATGATTGCTGATTTTTGGTATACAGCTTGGATCAATGCAGGCCAGCCGGATCTTTCCAAACTATCCGAAGGAATCAGCGAAGAAGAAAAACTGGAGAAAAATCCAAAGGTTAAGACGAGAGTACACGATAATTAGTAATCTGTAGCCAGTATTCAGTCACAGTGATCAGTCGCAATTGAAAGCTCGTAAAAGTATTCAGTAGAATGTGATAATTCGCAATGGTACCAGTTGGCTAATACGCTTAGTTTTTTGGTTGTCATAACGAAGTGGATTAATCCTGCTTTCAGCATTCTATCTTAAGATTTTCCGTCCGTATTGTTATGAAAGCTGATACATATAACCAATTAACAAAATCAATTTTTCACTGTAAACTTTGAAAAACATAGACTTCAAAGATCTCTTAGCTTACAAAAAAGCATTCGAATTAGCTATGAAAATTTTTCACATTTCTAAGCAATTCCCCAAAGAAGAAAGGTATTCTTTAACTGATCAGATAAGAAGGTCAAGTAGATCTGTGTGTGCATACATAGCTGAGTCATACAGAAAACGAGCATATATAGCACATTTCAAGTCAAAGCTTAGCGATGCTGACATGGAAAACAGTGAAACTAGCGTTTGGCTGGACTTTGCCCATGCATGTGAATACATAAACAACGAAACCAATTTGGAACTCATCCAAAAATCAGAAGAAGTAGGAAGACTGATCAACTATATGATCTTGAATCCTTCCAAATTTGGAGTTTCCACGAAATAAATTTGTCTAAAGATTTAGACTACACGCTAATTAATTTAGCAGTTCTAAATGCTACATCTGACAAACTGATCACTGCGACTAAAAACTGATCACTTCACTTCAGAAGACTTCAAATAACTGCCAATCGCCTTCCCCAGCCTTCGGAATGTATCTTTAAATACCTCCTCTTTTTCTTCCAAAAGAGTAACTCGAAAGCCTCGAAGATCGGAGCAGAATGAAGAAATAGGTACGACACATATTTGCTCTGCAGCTAATAAATAATATACAAATCGCTTATCCAAGGGCATTTCGGAACCGACTAG
>JBDNIP010000736.1:0-1425 GCA_041688245.1 Algoriphagus sp. | reverse complement strand
TACAATGGGAAAACGTGATTGGTCTTGGGCAATTCTTGGGCTAATTGCTTTAGTTTTCCGATACATAGCGGTACGAAATCCCGAGAAAACAGACGAAATCTATTCTCGAATTTTTTTTCCGGGAATTCGAAATGTAATCGATATGTCGCTGGGGAAATTACCTTTTCCCAGTTTTTATCTTTTTGTTGTCCTCGTTTGCATCATCTTAGGAATTGCTTTTTTTCGCTTTCTGAAAAGCAAAGGATGGAAATCAAAGACTTTTTATGCCTTCAGATTTTTATTGAACGGTACAGGAGCTTTGATATTCTTTTTTCTCTTTCTATGGGGGTTTAATTACCAAAGAACTCCGATTTTTCAGCAATTAGGCTTAAGTCCAAAGTCGCTCAATCTAGCACAGCTAAAATCTGAAATTCAAATTACTCATCGTTTAGCGCGTCAATTTCGAAATTTATTTACTTCAGACACTCTAGCCATTGAGGAAATTCTTCCATATTCATCTCTGGAAGAGGTAGTTCGATATAACATGGGTGAGAACCTGGATATGCTAGGATTGAATTTTACTGGAAAACCAAGGACTAAGCTTTTTCCACCACCGGGATTTATGCGTAAAATGGGGATTCTTGGAATTTATTTTCCGTTTACTGGCGAAAGCTATATTGACCCTTCACTTCATCCACTTGAGCAGCCCTTTACCGTTGCACACGAAATGGCTCATAGCTATGGGGTAACCAATGAGGGTGAAGCGAATTTTATCGCTTGGGTGATTTGTTCCAATAGCGATGACCTCTTATTAAAGTATTCAGGGCATTTGCGGCTATTGATGTATCAACTCAGGGATTATTACCGAATGGCTCCTGATGAATACCGGGAATGGATCAAAACGTTGGACCCTGGACTGAGAGTAGATCTAATTTCTATTCAAAAGGCTTCTGATGCGATCAAGCCTTTTTCGATTGAACTTAGTCGAAAATCCAATGATATTTTTCTAAAAAGTCAAGGTGTGAAAGCTGGGATCAATAGCTACCAACAACTTCCTATGTTGGCTTTTGCATGGCGTCAGCGTATGAATTTGGAGTTTTAATATTCCAAAATCCGAGATTTTATATTCCGATTTAGGACCAGAGGAGTTACTGAATGTCTTCCAAACCCACTGTTTATTCCTCATAAAATTTTTGCTTTTAGGCAATCTTTTGTGTGAAGGTCAGCTAAATAACTACCTGAGAAGCTTGTTTTTTAGTTTTTGCAAACTAATATTAGTACAACTATTTCTAACTATAAATTCAATGCGATTACTTTTTTTCTCACTAACTCTTTTAGGCATTACGTCCACTCTCTCAGTAGCCCAGATCAAGGTAGAATCTGAGCGAGATAACGATGGGAACGTCTTGATTTTTGCCACTAACACTGAATTAATTCCCTACTCGG
>JBDNIP010000735.1:0-4091 GCA_041688245.1 Algoriphagus sp. | reverse complement strand
TACTAGCAGTGTAAAGGCATCGGCAGTAGATCCTGCAAATCCGGTTACGATTTTACCGCCCTGTAAAACTCTAAGTTTTTTGACAGTACTTTTAGCAATGGTATTGCCTAAAGTAGCTTGACCATCAGCTCCAATGACTACTTCTCCATTGTGACGAATTGCTACTACTGTGGTTGATTTTATTCTTTCCATAATGTGATTTAAAGTTTGGACTGAGTCCTTTTTTTATCATTCTCTAATACTATACAACCAAAAAACGTACAAAAAGCAAAAAGTCCTGAAATCAGGACTTTTTGGCAGTTTTACTAGATTAAAATCCGAACAGGATCCTCAAGAAGAGTTTTTAATGTCAAAAGAAACGCCGAACCTATCGCTCCATCTACTACTCTATGATCGCAAGACAGGGTCACTTTCATGATATTACCGATTTGCATTTGACCTGCTTTCACTATTACAGTCTCTTTAATCCCCCCTACTGCTAGGATACACGCGTCAGGCGGATTGATAATTGCTGTAAATTCATCAATTCCAAACATTCCAAGATTAGAAATGGTAAACGTATTTCCCTCCCAATCTTTAGGCTGAAGCTCCTTCTTCTTAGCTTTCCCTCCCAAGCTTTTTGCTTGATTGGATATCTGGGAAAGTGATAGTCCGTCAGCAAATCTGATCACAGGAACCAAAAGACCTTCTTCCACCGCTACTGCCATACCTATATGAATATGATCGTTGTATCGGATCTTATCTCCGAGCCAGCTTGAGTTCACCTTAGGATGCTGACGCAATGCAGAAGCAGATGCTTTAATGATCAAATCATTGAAAGAAATCTTAACAGGAGAAATTTCATTCATTGATTTTCTGGCTTCAATGGCCTTATCCATATTGATCTCCATGGTCAGATAGAAATGCGGCGCTTCAAACTTACTTTCAGCTAGTCTCTTGGCAATCACTTTACGCATTTGAGATACTTTCTCCTCAGTAAAGCTTTCCTGGCCCAAAACAGCCGGAGCCGGTGCATCTGATTGAACGGGTGTAGGTATAGGTGTAGGTGCTGCAGGAACGAAATTCTCAACATCACGCTTCACTATCCTTCCTCCTTCACCAGATCCATTTACTTGACTGATATCAAACCCTTTCTCTTCTGCCATTTTCTTTGCCAATGGAGAAGCTTTAATCCGATCACTAGCAGATGGATTTACAATAGTGATAGGAGGAGGAGTTTGAATTAACTCTTTTGGCTCTTCAGCTTTGGGTAATTCAGGCTCGGGTTCAGCCACTTTTTCCACTGGCTCATCTACCACTTGGTGAGCTTTCAATAAAGTCTCATAATCTGATCCTTCTTCTCCGATTATAGCAATGACACCATCGACAGGCACACTATCTCCAGCCTCAATTCCAATGTATAGCAGTATGCCATCCTCGTAGGACTCGAGCTCCATAGTCGCTTTATCCGTTTCCACTTCTGCTATGATCTCTCCTGCTTTGACAGCATCACCCACCTTCTTCAACCATACGGCGATGGTGCCCTCCTGCATGGTATCAGACATTTTAGGCATTGTGATCAGCGTAGCATTTATAGATGAAGCGCTGACTTTTTCAACTATTGGTTTGGACTCTAACCTTTCTTCCTTTTCGTCTTCTTTCTTTTCTTTTTCGTCGGGAGCAGATTTTTTTAATTCATTGGGAGATTCTGAAGCATCTTTGAGCAAATCTCCATACTTCTCACCTTTCTCTCCTATGATTGCAATAATCCCATTGACAGGTATAGAATCTTTTTCTTTGACTCCAATATACAAAAGCACACCCTCGTCGTAGGATTCCAATTCCATGGTTGCTTTATCAGTTTCTACTTCGGCTAAGATATCTCCGGGCTTTACAACATCCCCAACTTCCTTTAACCAAGAGGCAATCACCCCCTCTTCCATAGTGTCACTCATTTTCGGCATTCTTATTATTTCGGCCATAGGTTTTTCCGCGATATCCGTTTATTAAAGAGCTCAAAAATAGTTTTTATAAAGTCTTTATTCAAATTTAAAACTGGTAATTTACCTCTGCTCTTAAGCTTAATCATCATTTCTATCTGAAGTGCCCATAATCACAAGTACCAACTATTCTAGACCGAAGTGGCTATTCAATAGCCATCTTGAGACTATTTATCCATCATTATTTAGAAAAGTAATGTTTGAAATTCCTTACAAAGAGCGTATTAAAACTTCAGATGAAGATTTTCTAGAATTAGATTGGTACAAAAAAAACAATCCTAGACTCGTAATAATTAGTCACGGGTTAGAAGGAAATAGCGAACGAGCATATATGCTGGGGATGGCGAAAGCTTTTTACCAAAATCAGTTCGATGTACTCACTTGGAATCTACGAGGCTGCGGGCATGACATCAATGACCAAGTTATATTTTATCATTCTGGGGCAACTTATGATCTCGATGAAGTTGTCAAACATGCCGAAAAAAATTATGATGAAATTTATCTTGTGGGATTCAGTTTAGGTGGAAATCTAACCCTGAAATATCTAGGTGAAAAAGAATCAAACTTTCATAAAATCAAAAAGGCAGTCACGATCTCTGTCCCACTTCACTTAGCAAGTTCCAGTCAAAAAATTTCAAAAGGTGAAAACATCTTGTATTCAAAACGCTTTTTGAAATCACTGAAAAAGAAAGTAATCAGGAAATCACTTGCTCATCCCGGCAAAATTCCCATTCAAGTATTGGAAAACATTAAAACATTGACTGAGTTTGACGACTGTTTTACTGGCCCCCTTCATGGCTTTGCCGATGCACAAGAATACTATGAAGTCAATTCATCAATTTTTTTTCTCGACCAAATTGAAGTTCCTACACTAATCCTAAATGCACTAAATGATCCATTTCTAAGCGAAAATTGCTTCCCCCAACAACTGGCTAAGTCACTTGATTTGGTGTTTTTTGAATATCCAAAGCATGGTGGACACGTGGGATTTAATCCAAGTAATTCTACTCAGCTTTATTATTCTGAGCAGCGAGCTATTGAATTTATTACCAAGGGTTTCTAACTTTCCAAACAATTTCAAATTAAAGCTATGTGCGGACGCTATTCATTGAGCAAAAGTAAAATCGAACTTGAAGAACGATTCCAAGCAGAGATGCTACCTGATTTCCATCCTCGGTATAATATTGCTCCTACCCAACTTATACCAGTGATTACTTCTCAAAGTCCAAAAGGCTTTTCGTTTTTTTATTGGGGAATCACTCCAGAATTTGGTCAAAATCGATCTGTCACACAGACACTAATCAACGCAAGATCCGAAACAGTCTCTGAAAAAATTTCTTTTAAAATTTCTTTTAAAAGAAGGAGATGCCTAGTTCCTGCTGACGGATTTTATGAGTGGAAGCAACTTGGCAAGAAAACCAAAATCCCTTACCGATTTACAGTTGGGGAAAATGAGCTTTTCGCTTTTGCCGGTATTTGGGAAGAGTACGAAACTATTGCAGGTGAAATCCAGCATACCTTTTTGATTTTGACCACAAGTCCCAATGAGAAAGTTGCTGAAATCCATGATCGAATGCCGGTGATTCTAGCACAAAAGGATGAAAAAAAATGGCTGAATTCTTATTCTTCAGAAGAAGAATTGAAAACTATACTTAATCCTTATTCGGCTGATTTGATGCTCAGTTACACCGTATCTCCATTGGTTAATTCTGTCCAGAATGATATTCCTTCACTGATTAAAAAGACTTCACCAATGGATCAATATGGCAATTACACGCTCTTTGGCTGATCAAGCGAATCAACCTTATATCAATTCTTTATTGTGGAACTCCGATCATGTTCCCATATTTGTGGGGAATTGAATAAACCCAAAGATGAAAAAAAGTAGAATCCTAGGTGTTGGCCATTATGTCCCCGAGCGAATTGTGACAAATGATGATCTATCCAAAATAATAGATACCAACGACGCATGGATTATAGAACGAACTGGAATCAAGCAACGCCATTGGTTTACTCCAGGTGTTGACACCGTCAGTTCCATGTCCAAAAATGCTTCAGAAATCGCTTTAAAGCGTGCAGGAGTAACCGCCTCAGAAATTGATTTCATTATTT
>JBDNIP010000103.1:0-3254 GCA_041688245.1 Algoriphagus sp. | reverse complement strand
GCAATTACGAGTTAATTTATCCCAATAGATTTTAAACTTATCATATTCCTGTTATTTTTGATTACTCATACAAACAGATAAAAATGAATTTTCCTCAAGAATTAAAGTATACAAAAGACCACGAGTGGGTCAGAATTGATGGCGACGTTGCTACTATTGGCATTACTGAATTTGCCGCTGGCGAGCTAGGTGACATTGTCTATGTGGAAGTCGAAACTATTGGCGAATCTTTCGATTCCGGTGAGGTATTTGGGACAGTTGAAGCAGTAAAGACTGTCTCTGATCTATTTATGCCTTTACAAGGAGAAATTCTTGAATTAAATACTGAGTTAGAGGGAAAACCAGAACTGGTCAACGAATCACCTTATGAGGATGGCTGGATGATCAAGATAAGAATCTCTGGTAATTTACCTGACGACTTGCTCACAGCCGATGAGTATGGAGAACTTGTAGGAAATTAAAGAATATGGTAAGATTGCTATTAGCCATAAGCTGGCTGATTATTATTTCTTTTGCGATGCTTACTCCCGGAAATAAGTTTCCGGAGATTCACTACTTCTCTTTTCAAGACAAGTTTATTCATCTGCTCTGTTTTGCAGGATTAAGTTTTATCTGGTGTGGTGTGGGGTTGATAAGGTCTGAGCTACCGAAAGGACAAAACCGATTGATTATTAATTTTATCATTTTTGGTTTAGCATCAGGAATAGCATTAGAATTTGCTCAAAAATTTATTCCGTACCGGACATTCGATTTGATGGACATGATTATCAATGAAATAGGTGGAATTTTAGGTTTAATAGGATATTTTAAGATTCCAACAACGCTGCTCCACTTGGATTAATCCATTATAATTATTAAAATTGTTTGTCTGAACTATAAAAATTTTAACCAGTATAAACCAAATCCGTCATGGAAGCAAAAAAGACTCCAAGCGCTGATCTAACGACAAAGACAGGAATGTTCCTGAATTTGGGATTAGCTTTTGCTGTAGCAATTACACTCTTTGCATTTCAGTATAAGTCATACGACGATGGTTCGCTCAAGGACCTGGGACAAGTGACTGATAATTTCGAAGAATTGCTAGATATTCCTATCACCGAGCAGCCACCGCCACCACCGCCACCACCAGTGGAGCAGCCAATCATTGAAGAGATTCCTGATGAGATAGAAATTGAAGATAAAATTGAAGTGAACTTTGACGTTGACGTTAAAGAAACTACAGTAATCAAAGAAATTATTATCAAAGAAGCTCCAATTGTGGAGAAAGCAGATCAAATTTTTGACGTAGTAGAAACTCAGCCTAACCCTCCAGGAGGAATGTCTGGATGGAACGCTTACCTTTCTAAAAACTTGAAATATCCAACTCAAGCTAGAAGAATGGGCATCGAGGGAACAGTTATCGTAGTATTTGTAATAAATACAGATGGGTCTATCCAAGATGTAGAAGTTCTTAGAGGTATTGGAGGAGGTTGTGACGAAGAAGCCGTTAAGGTAGTGGGAGCAGCTCCTAAGTGGGAACCGGGAAAGCAAAGAGGCCGACCAGTTCGTACACGAATGAGATTACCAATTCGATTCAAATTAAGCTAAAATCTAAACCCCGAAATTTCGGGGTTTTTTTTGACTTAATTTTAACAACTTTTAAACTAGTTAATTTTAGTTAGCAGGTTTGTAACCTGCTTTCCAAGTGATTAATTTCTATAAGTATTATTTGCCAATCTGAATCAAATACTCATGGAAATAAAGAAAAACTCAGGCTCCGACCTAAAAAAATGGTCTGCTGCCTTTACCAATCTTGGTTTGGTAGTTAGTATTTCTGCACTATTAGTGGCTTTCGAATGGAAAGCTTACGACGATTTTCAATTGAAAGATTTCAGTTCTTCATCAGAGATTTGGGATATGACGGAGATTCTCATCACCATTCAAACCCCACCCCCTCCACCTGAACGACCACCAGAAATCACAATCAAACCGAATGATGAACTACTCGATAAGATTGAAATGATCATTGCTATTGATGTGCCTGTAAATGTATCACTTCCAGCAATCGAGTTAACAGGACCACCCATACTAGATAATCCCGATGAAATTAAAGATTTTGTCGAAAGACAAGCTTTGTTCAAGAGGGGAATGGAAGCTTGGTATGGGGTACCTAAAGAAGAATCTAATCTATCCAAGTCAGGCCAGAAGGATGGGTATCCAAGGAACGGTGATTATCCGCTTCGTAATCAATACAGATGGATCCATTCAGGATATTGAAGTGCTTCGAGATATCGGTGGCGGCTGTGATGAAATTGCCAAAATTGTAATCGAAAACTCTCCAAACTGGAACCCTGGGATAAGTAGGGATCGACCGGTAAGATCACGGATGACGATGCCTATTCGATTTAGATTAGATTAAAACCGATTTTGACTATTTCCAAAGGAAGCTTTTACCTCGTAGTAAAAGCTTCCTTTTTTTAATGCTAAATTGGTGAAGCTTCAACTCCAAAAGATCCATGTATAAATTAACATTTCCAGCGATTCTATCAGTCTTACTTTTAGTCCATTTTACATCAAAAGATCCTGAATTTGATATTTTGATTTTAAATGGGATGATTTATGATGGAACGGGTTCTGAACCTTTTCAAGGAGATTTAGGAATCAAAGCTGATCGGATTATTTCAATAGGAGATCTATCGAATTCAACGACCAGAGAGACAATCGATGCTAAAGGTCTTGTGATTTCGCCAGGATTTATCGACATGCACACACATTTAGAACCCATTATGGAGATGCCTTTGGCAGAAAGTCTAGTCCGGCAAGGTGTTACGCTAGCTCTCGGTGGCCCAGATGGAGGCAGCCCATGGCCATTCGGAAGCTATTTGGATTCTCTGGAAAATAGTGGTTTAGGCGTAAATGTCGCTTACCTAATTGGTCACAATACACTTCGCAAAGAAGTGATGGGGCTGGAAGATAGGCAACCTAATCCTAAAGAATTAGAATTGATGAAACGCTATATAAAGCTAGGTATGGATGAGGGAGCATTTGGAATTTCAACAGGATTAAAATATTTACCGGGAACTTTTGCCAAAATTGACGAGGTGATTGCCTTATCAGCTATTGCAGGCCAAAGCGGGGGTATCTATACGTCACATCTAAGGGAAGAAGGTTTGGGTCTTCTAGAAGCTGTCCAGGAGGCAATTTCGATATCTCGAGAAGCAAAGATTCCCGTAGTCTTAACGCATCATAAAGCAATCGGAGTGAAAATGTGGGGG
>JBDNIP010000734.1:0-1612 GCA_041688245.1 Algoriphagus sp. | reverse complement strand
TCAGAGAATTACAGAGTGATCCAAGTAAACCGGGAATAATAAGCACCACAATGGCAAAGTATTGTTCCTATGAAAAAAGAAAAAAAAGATCAAATTATCAGGAGGATCTCAGAACAATCTATGTCTAAGTTAACGCCAATGCCCGTAGGGACAAAATATGGGTAGCAAATGTTTATGATATTTAAATGCAACCCAGATTTTGGGAATTAAAAATCTCCAGATCTAGGATCGAAATATTATTTATACCGAAGATGCATTTTTATTATAATGATAAGGGATTTTGACATTAGCGCCACAAATCGAGGAAATAAACTACATTCATTCTTCCACTCTTGCCCATCAAAACCGAATCTAAAAACCCCATGCCCCAATCAATTGCCCCTATCGAAAAACGCCTTCAATTCGGAATGGCTAAGCGCCTAAAACTGGATAACCTTCCGAAATGGGTTCATGGTATTGGTTTAGGTGGAACTGGCTTCGTTCTGCTACTATTCATTATTGTTTTTGCTGTATTCAGAGATGTGGCAGTTTGGGCAGACTGGGTTCCTGCGGATGAATTCATCAACCCTCAATACGGAGAACACATCTATCCCGACAGCATTTTCCGCACACGGATGAATACCTGGTCCAATCTTGTCTATGTATGTTTTGGATTTTATGCAATAGCCTTGGCAATTTACGATTGGAAGCGGAAACTCCCACTGGAGCGAGGTTACATGACGTTTGCTCCGGTACAGACTTTTCTCTTTGGCTTAGCTGGGATCTACCTTGGTCTGGGAAGCGGATTTTTCCATGCTTCGCTGACTAGATATGGACAGCAATGCGATGTGGGCGGGATGTATGCCACCATGATCTGTATGGCAGCGATAGCTGTGGGGAGTTGGTTGCCTCATATGCGTTTACCTAAAACTCGTATTTTGTTTCCCAGCTGGCTGATTCTTGGAGTTATCGCAGTTTTTGGCTCAGTTTATTTTTCGTACTACAAGTGGGAATATTCCTTTTCTCAGATCTCGACTTATCTCGGAGGAACGCTTTTTCTATTTGCGGGAGTAAGCCTGATTCAACCTGGGAAATACTTACAACTCCGCTGGTTTGTCGCTGGAGTACTAGCCATCACTTTGGGTTCAAAAATCCGTGACCTAGCTATAGCCGATCAATTTACTGGTCCAGATTCCATCTTTCAAGGTCACGCGGTTTGGCATCTGGTTTCCTGTCTGCTATACGTATTTTTGTTTTTATACTTTCGGTCGGAGGATCGTGAGAGTACGCAGTAGGGAGTAGCTAAACCTTTGAGGTTTTCTTTCAACCTCGAAAGTTTTGTTGAGAAGGTATTTGAAAATTAAGCTTAATGGATTTCTGAAATAGAGGCGAATAAATAAAAGTCTATTGGGAGTAGATCAGATAAAACAAAGCCTTGATATACCGAATCATTAATAATCTAGAGTTGTTAAGTATACAGAAAATTAACCAGTTTTTTAATTGAAGGAACCCTATGAAAATCACATTAATGATATTCGGAATCATCATTGTACTATTTATAATTGTCCAGATTTTCGCAATGAGCAGCAAGCTAAACAGTGACACCTATTCGTATAAAGTCATTAAAAAATAT
>JBDNIP010000733.1:0-2582 GCA_041688245.1 Algoriphagus sp. | reverse complement strand
TTGACACCCTCAGGAACTTTTGCGGTAGCGGTCTGGTAAGTCAAGATCACATGATCTCCGAGCTTGAAGTCAACTCCATCCTCATTTCTGAATAAACTGACGGATTGCGCGAACGATTCCGTAGAAAATAGAAGTAAAAATAGGCTTAGCACAAAATATATTTTGGTAAACATTGAAAATTCAAGTTATTAGGTGAGGTTCATAAATATATCAAAAATCTAAAAAGATCACCGACCATTCAACAATCAAGCGCTATGAAGTCACTCATTATCTACGCAATCGTTTTCTTTTATTTTTCTGGACTGGCCATTGGCCAAGGCTTAAGCGAAGTCGCCCTAAATGATGACTGGAAGGGGGAAATCAGGGACTTGGCACCGAAAGAAACCTCTTTTAAATTTCAGAAAAAGAAGAAAATCCTTGTCTTTTCACTCCATACGGGGTTCAATCATTGGGTGATTCCGCATACTGAGGAGATGATCAAAATAATTTCTGAGAAGGCTGAAGTTTTTGAGGTAACCGGCAGTAAGGACATCTCTTTGTTTGAGGCAGAAAATCTGGCTCAGTTCGATGCTGTGGTTCTAAATAATACCTGTTCTAAAGGGGACCATCGAAATTTATTTTGGGATAAACTTCGTGCAACTTCAGATGCAGACTCGGCAACTTTGATGGCAAAAGCTTTAGAATTGGAAGGAAACATCAGTTCCTATGTCAAAAACGGTGGTGGCTTACTTTTGATCCATGGTGCGATTACCACTCAAAATAACTCTCCAGAATTCAGTCGGTTAATCGGAGGAAGTTTTGACTACCATCCCAAGCAGCAGAAATTCCAAGTTCATCTTGAAGACTCATCTCATCCCCTAGTACAGGCTTTTCCGAGGGAAGGTTTCAGCCATGTGGACGAACCCTATTATTACAAAAATGCCTACATAAATCGTGATTTCACGCCCTTACTTTATTTCAACAATGCTGAAATCGAAGGCCAAAGAAAAGGACAAGAATTGAAAGAAGGAAAAACATATGTCGCTTGGATCAGATCAGAGGAGAAGGGCCATGTAATGTATATCTCTCCTTCACACAATGCGCAGAGTTTTGCTAATCCACAATTACTTCGATTTTACTTGGATGGCTTGCAATACGTTGCTGGAGATGTTCCTTTAAAAAAAAATTAACTATTGCTTTTTCTTGCGTCGATTAATTCCCTCATAAGTTTTCGCTCCCGATCAATCATGGTGGATTTATAATTGGAAAATTCATTTTCAACATCGATCAAGCGATTTTTAAATTCCTCAACTTTCTTCTGATTTCTGAAGTATATATAGGCTAAAATGACAGAAACAAGGAGGAAAAAACCTGCTAAAACCAAATAAAGCTGATTTGAAATTCCATTTTGAGAAATTTGAGAAATAGTTTTTGGAACTTGTTTTCTGGTATTTTCAAGCAATGCCGAAGATTGGGTTGTTGAATCCTTGGACAGGCTTCTCTCATCGGTAACATTGGCTTGCAACGATTTGACTTCCAATCGAATCTGTTTTTTTAAAACATCCAAATCTTGCAATTTAATAATCAAAAAGTCTTCTGAATTAGCTGCAGGGCTGAATAACGTATCCATGAATACTAAGATTCTATCTATCGATTGATCATTTTGATTTGGCTGCTGAGCAAAGCTTGTAGAACAACTTATAACTAAATAGAAAACAAGCAAATGAGGCCAGAATTGAACTTTCATAAATTAAATGACTAGTGGAAAAGAGAGACTAAGGGTTGTCCAAACTACTAAAAAAATTAGAATCTGAAAAACGATCATTTCATTACTACGATGTCAAAGAATTAATTTAGTTCCCTAAAACACAGATGAATTTAATTTTGGTTTAAAGATGACAGAAACCCTTCTTTTTCAAAAAAATAGACTTTACTCGATATTTTAGCTTGTGATCCTCCCCTATATTACCAGAAAGTAGAATCACCCAAAATATAACTTGCATGATTCTGATAGCCATCAAGAGATAATTTAGCATTTCGGTCTTCCGTATTCGGTCTTCTGCTCCAAAAAGCGAAGAAAATACGGCTACTGCTATACTTACGGATAGATGGATTTCAGATTAATACGTGGGCATATAACTATGGATGACTGCCTCAGCCGCAAGTCTTCCGGAGGTCATGGCAGCATTGATCGAACCATTAAGTAAGTAATCGCCTGCTAAAAAAACATGGTCAGTGATCTTAGTTTCCGTAAAAGCCACCGAATATCTCATATCCTCCAAAGTAGGTAAGGCATAGGGAATTTCATAAGTCTTCAAATACTTGAAGTAATCTCCATTGATCCCAGAAATACTAGCCAATTCAGCTCGAACGGCCTTAATTAATTCTGTTTCTGAAAGCGAATGTTCCAAAATCGTGACAGAAAGCAAGGCACGATCTTCGGCAGCATACTCGTTGGAGACATCAGTCATAAAGACCATATTATTGATCAACTTTCCTTCTCCCGGAATTAATCCGATCATCGGTCGAGCCATAAATGATTTTTGAGTGGTGAAATAGCAATTGGTCACAAACTTAGGCTTTGCAAATTGACCTTGAAGCTG
>JBDNIP010000001.1:0-3895 GCA_041688245.1 Algoriphagus sp. | reverse complement strand
GGCCCGCCAAGGCGAGGCAGGCCCGCCAGTTGAGCAAAGAGAATTAGGTTAGTGGTACACTTACGGATAATCATATTAAATAATTACTCCCATGACGGGATAAAATAATTGAGATAAAAATAATTAATGGTTGGGTTAATAACTAATTATACCAAATTAAATATAGTATATTAATAAATTTTTAAAATAAAATATTGAAAAAATAAAATTTGAATAGATATTCGATGATGAAATTTTAATTCTCGCTTAAATGCTATTTATACGATTCAATAAATAATATGATACGATTGACAAGTAAATTCAAAAACGATTGCTCGTGACATAATAATTGTTAGAATAAGGGCACATACAGCAGATTGCTGAAATTTTTCGTGATCCATAATAACAGACTTATAATTGCACATATTAATAAGGCATGGATGAAGTGGCAAAAATTTATGTTAAATTCATTTATGTATTGAGACACCCTCATTGAAAATACTGAAATCCAAGGAGAAAATTGTCATTAAATCTGGAAAAATATCAAAATTTTTCTCAAAATAAAAGCTTAGTAAGCTATGAATTAGGATGTCTCATGCTTGGGAAATACTGAGTCAGATGATTAAAAGGGTGTAATTTCTAGTTCAATGAGTGGTCAAAGCCATCCAAATTTAGTCTTCATAGGTCATGGAGTTGATTAGCGGGTGCAATAAAAAACAAAAAAGTAGAGACCAGTAACTGCTAAAAAAACGGGGCGTATTCTGAAAAGCCTAACGAGTAAGAGAAAAATATTATTTAAAATGCTCAAAAAATTTAACCTAACCGATAAGCTGTTAATTGCATCTGCGTTGCTTTCTCTTGTCTATTCTGAAATATTGTTTTTTAATGGAAGTCCGAATCATGCAATTTTTATTGGATTATGGGTACCTTCAATATTGTGCTTTGGAATATACTTGAGATTAATAAATAAAAATGATTGATTTTATACCATATTTAGCGGGGATAGTTACAATACTATTCTCCGTTGCTTTTAGCTATGCTATAACAGATGGCTGGAATTTTAAAGATAAGAAACGCTGATTAATATTGATTGCCTCGGGAATAAATTCTATGATACAGATTGGTAAAAATGGAGGTTTACTATTCGGTCAATAGTTTTTGGCAAATTAAGTAATGAATTTTCACATTTATAATTGTGTACAAAATCGCTGGATTTACAAGCTGTAATTTATCAGACTAAATTCTAAGTATTATTTTATCCAAGCAAAATTATCGTAAGAAAAACTACTTTTTCAACTCACTGTAAGTCAAATTTTTAGTTTCAAATTAGTAGACATACTCTCATTTACAAGTGAAACACTATTCGTAAATCCTAAAATCGTAGTAGGTTCAACTAAATATCTCAAACCTGCATTTAAATGATAGATAGGGTGTATTAGTTTCTATGAAATCAGATACTATTTTAGTGCTTATCGAAATGTACCAAGCCAGTAATTTCAGCTATTCAAATCTTATAATTAATATATTGGTTTAATTTTACAAAACTACTCTATTATATTAATTCTTACGAAGAACTAAAAAATATAACTATTCAAGTCGAGCTAGAATGTATTCAGAATGAGCGAATTAATAAAAGTTGCAAAGATCTAATCTTAAGCTATAATTTTAGAGATTCCACAAGTTAGCCCTTACAACCCTTGATTTACTTAATGAAACCTTCCATTGCGGCTAAAGTTGTAGCCCAAACAATGATACAAGAAATGAAAATCCCAATTACATTTGCCAAAAAAGCCTTTTTACGGTTCATTCCGAAAAGATATCCTGCTATTGTCCCCGAATAAACTCCGGTTCCGGGAAAAGGAATCAATACAAATATCATGAGACCCCAAAAGCCATATTTTTTTACGTTTTTTCCAGCTCCTGCTTTGGCTCGACGAGCGATGAATATTGCGGCTTTCTTGTAGTGATACCATTTAAAGAAGTAGCGATTGACCACATCAAGGAAAAAAGTCATAATTGGAAAGACAAGCACATTCGCTAGAAAACAGAAAATAAAGGCCAAATAGATGTTTACTCCATTTAAAAGGGCGTAGGGAATGCCACCTTTTGCTTCTCCAAAGGGAGAAATACTCCAAAGCATGGCAATAAGTAAATCCAAAATCATTTCTTTAACAGTTGGTGTCGCAAAAGTAATGAATTTAGAGGGTGCTACTGCCAGAGGATTTATTAAAATTTAGGTAAAAGCCATTCTTAAACCAAAAATGATTCAGCCTCCTATTGACATCGTCAAATCATGGATTAGATGCGGTACAAATAGAATCTTTTATCAAAGTCAAGTATAATTGGATTTACATATAAACAGCCTGGATTCGAAATACGAGAATCGTTGATTTACTTAAAATCAAGTTGAAATATAATTCATGTTTATTACAGGCCGTATTGGTCACTTCTAGGCCATAGTTGAATTCATGAGATCAGTATAAGTTTAACTGGAAATGTGTTACATCACATACCAATGAAGCTCAGGCTAAGCAGATTAATAGCCAATGCTAATAAATCTCTTTTTCTACCTGCAAAAAACGACATCTTTTTTACTCAGTTTTGCCAAATTGTCCCGTAAAACCTGTTACATTAGGATAACAATTATGGCCACGACATCTTTTTTTTCACAGTAAATCTTTAACAAGGATAAATCAAAATTAAAATCCTTCAGATTGTTTTACAGGATGCCATAAGTTTGGTGCGATAGTATGAATAATGCGCAAGTTTTGGCAAAATGCATCCGACATAATCCTACAATAATTATTCTCATGCCCTGATCCAACCTTATAAACGATCAAATAGCGCAGCATGAAAAAAAAGATTTAAATTTGATCATAATAGATCATCAAATAGATAATTAATAGGTGAAGACCAGAAATCACTCTAAAAATAACGGGGCAGGACCTGAAAAGCCAGAAAAGTAAGGAAATTAAAGAGAAATTAAAATGGTAAATCTATTAGTGGTCGCGCAACTTGTTGTTGCTGTTTCTGTTGTTTTTGTTTGGGTGTTTCGTTTCGATAATATTGTGAAAGAATTCAACGAATATAGTATAAGTGACCTAGTGCGTACGATCGTTGGGTCAACTAAGATAGCATTGGCCACATTGCTTGTAGCGGGTATTTGGTATCCTTCTCTTATTCTAGTCCCAGCGCTTTTGATGGCTTTCCTGATGTTGAGTGCGCAGTACTTTCATTTTAAGGCACACAATTCATGGAAAAAACGTGTACCCTCTCTGTTTCTTTTGGTACTATGCCTTTTCATTGCTGCAGAAACCGTAAATGCAATTGCATAATGAATTTAGTTGATGTTTTAGTTTTTTTCTCAAGTCTATCTTTTTTGGCATATGGCATATCTTATTTTACAACTACAAAAATGAAAAGCGAATTCATTCGCTTTGGCTTGGGGAAATTGGGAATGCTTACTGCAATTTTAGAAATTTTAGGAGCCATTGGATTGATCGTTGGCTTATTTTTTAACTATATTTTGCTCATATCTTCAGGGGGTTTAGCTTTATTGATGTTTTTTGGGGTAATAGTCAGATTGAAAATTAAAGATGGGCTATTGGCCGCATCACCTGCATTCTTTTTTTTTATTTTAAACTTATACATCTTCATTTTGGCTATAAGCGATATATAGTGGGTAGCATGTAACTAAATTAGTAAAATGTTCATTTTTGCTAAATGAACAGCAAGCAATTATTCGAGATGGCTTTGAGCTTGGAGAAGCCATGGTAGGTAAAAAATATTGACATGATCAAGCCCTTGAATGGGATCGAAGGTCAGCTTGATATTTACCTTGACTTTGAAAAAGGCTTTAAATTTCCTGGAGGAAAAACTCATGATACTGTCGAGCGAACCTGGCAACAGCTCAATT
>JBDNIP010000732.1:0-6737 GCA_041688245.1 Algoriphagus sp. | reverse complement strand
TATTTTCATAGATCATAACATCCTGCACACCAGCGATTTTTTTTGCAGCTACATCATCCACAGATTTGATTTTCATTCCAAAAGGTGGGCGTTGTACCATGGCATGAAGCATTCCCTCCCGATAGAAGTCTAACCCGAAAAGTGGTTTTCCAGTGAAAATTTCAGCATTGTCTACGTTTTTAACAGCCGTACCAATGATTTTAAAATCCTTTGGATCTTTCAGCTTTACTTCCTCTGGGGCAGTCATAGTAGCCGCTTCGGTGACGAACTCTCCAAAGTGACCTGATTTTCTAGACGCTTTGTGAGAAATTATCCCGTTTTCAACAGTGATCTCTTCCGCAGGAACATTCCAAAGTTTAGCGGCTGAGGCAACCAGCACAAATCTTGCAGTGGCCCCAGCTTTTCGCAAGCGTTCCCAACTATGTGGCATAGCTCCTGATCCACCGGTCAATTGTCTGTCAAATACTTGTGTATCCAAATTGGCTTGTAGGACACGGACTTTTTTCCAATCTGCATCAAGTTCTTCAGCTACAAGCATTGGAAATGAGGTCTTGATATTTTGACCCAATTCTGGGTTGGGTGAATAAATCACAATATCTCCCGTTGGTGCGATTGAGAGATAGCCGTTGAAGCGTTGGGCTTGTGCCAAAATTGCTTCCGTGCTGAGGACTTCTACTTTTGGTGAGTCGCAACTCATCCAATTAAATCCAATAAATAATCCTCCTGCTGTAGTTCCAGCGATTTTGAGGAAGTCTCGTCGAGATGCTTTGTTGCGTGTTGCCATGATTATGTGAGTTTAGCAGCCATTGCAACGGCCTCTCTGATCTTATGATAAGTGCCACATCTACAAATATTTCGATTCATTGCATCATCGATTTCATCCATACTTGGAGCAGAATTTTTATTTAAAAATGCTGCTGCATTCATGATTTGCCCGGTTTGGCAATAGCCACACTGTGCTACATCTACTTCTGCCCATGCTTTTTGTACAGGGTGATCTCCTTCTTCAGAAAGTCCTTCTATAGTAGTGATCTCATCTTCTATAAGACTAGAGACCGGAGTGATGCAGGAAAAAATTGCTTCTCCGTTTCTGTGAACTGTACATGCACCACACTGCGCGATACCGCAGGAATATTTCGTACCTACCAATCCCAAATGATCTCTGAGCACCCATAAAAGTGGGGTATCTTCTTCGACATCTACCTCTCGGGACTGTCCGTTAATCCTTAAATTTAATTTTGCCATGGTAGTAATTTATTGTTCAACAATTAAGTGATGTGAGTATTAGAAATTATACCGGTGACCTATTCTTCTTTGCTTAACTGGCAGAAAACCCATTGACTTCCTGGTAGCTATCGGGAAACCTAAGCACCAATAATTCTGCTGTTTATCATATATTATTTGCTTTTATTTTTAACCTGTCTAAATGTGGAAATAATCATTAATATAAATAAAATCACACCTAGATGGAAGATTATTATTCAATTAACCCAACTTTTTGATGAATTGCTATACAGCTGGATAAATGAGTCCTATTATTATTCGAAATGATGCTATTGACCTTATTTTCTTCGCTTATCGGGATCAAATACCAAAGATCAAAACAGCCGATTTGCAATTACTCGGCAATTATATTGTTGCCTCTTCGGACTAATAATAAATTAGGTAATAATCAAAATAAATAACAGGCGCTGTTTTAAGCTTCTTTGAAATAATTCTTAATTCTGCACTTTTTTCAAGCGATGCTGGTTTATTGGCTTTGAAGTCTAAACCAACTTCATTCTGTAAACTTTATGAAATGATTATTAAATCACTCAAAATCCTGATGATTTCCTTTATTGCCATTATCCTGTTTATTGTCCTTATCGGTGTTCTTTTTGTAACTCTAAGTCCTGAGTTTGGTGCCAGACCTTCCAAAGAAAAAAGGGCATCCTATGAGCAGCTTGACTATTTTTCCGAAGGTAAATTCACCAACCTTACTCCTACAAAAATGGATATGGACTTGGGCAAAGCGCTAAAGATGCTTCCTGAGTTTTTCAAAAACGATTCCAGTCGAGCTCCCTCATTTGAGTTGCCGATAGTCAGTCGTGACTCGCTGGAGCTAGTTGAAGACAGCATTCCAACGCGACTTGTTTGGTTTGGACACTCTGCTTTTTTGCTTCAAATTGACGGTAAGAATATCTTGATCGACCCGATGCTTGGGGAAGTTCCAGCGCCAAATCCATTACTTGGCAAAAAACGATTCTTCAAAGATCTTCCAATCGAAATCGAAAAGTTGCCTCAAATTGATCTTATCATTATTTCTCATGATCACTATGATCATTTGGATTATGGATCGATCCAAAAGCTTAAAGGAAAAACGAAGCAATTTTATGTGCCGCTTGGTGTAGGAGCCCATTTTGAGCGTTGGGGAGTATCTCCAGATCAGATTCATGAGATGGAATGGTGGGAAGAAGCAGATGTGTCAGGGCTTACATTGGCTTTTACTCCGTCGAGACACTTTTCAGGTCGCGGGCCCAACGACAGATTCTCAACCCTTTGGGGTTCTTGGGTAATCAAAGGTCGTAAGGATAATATCTACTTCAGTGGGGATAGTGGATATGGTCCGCATTTCAAGGAAATTGGTGATAAATACGGTCCATTTGACTTTGCAATGATGGAATGTGGTCAATACAATAGGAGATGGAAAGAAATCCATATGATTCCAGAGGAAACTGCACTAGCTGGACAGGATATAAAAGCTAAAATTATTATGCCAATACATTGGGCTGCTTTTACTTTGGCAATGCACTCTTGGACAGATCCTGTTGAGCGGGTAACTGCAAAAGCAAAAGAGATAAATCAGCCTCTTTTTGTTCCAAAAATCGGAGAATTTATAATCCTGAAAGATTCCTTGTGGACAAAAGAAGAATGGTGGATTAAACCCTGAGTACACTATTAATCAGCAATTTACGGAGCAATTTTTATTCAGGATAATTACTTTGATTTGAATTCGTTGTAGAAATTTGTGCGTTTCGATTTCGTTCAAAAGCTCATTTTAGCGCCGAAATTGCTAATTTGACCTTTTTAATACTTAATCAACCTAATTTAAAACCTATGCCTCAAACCATTAAAGCAGCAATAGTAGGAACTGGATTTATCGGTCCAGCTCATCTTGAAGCACTTAGAAGATTACCCCATGTGGAAGTTACTGCTCTTGTAGAAGTCAACCAGGAACTAGCTGACGAAAAAGCAAAGTTTTTGGGAATTCCCAACGCATATACGTTCGATGCTATGCTAAAGCAATCTGATATTGATGTAGTTCATATTTGTACGCCAAATTTCCTCCATTTTGCACAGGCAAAGGCTGTATTACTGGCTGGAAAGCATGTGATTTGCGAAAAACCTTTGGCAGTAAAACTAGAGGAGGCAGAAGAATTGGTTGCTTTGGCAGCTGAAAATGGTCTGGTCAATGCCGTTCATTTCAACCTGCGCTACTATCCCATGGTTCGTCAGATGAAAACCATGCGAGAAAAAGGTGAATTAGGTGAGGTCTATTCCGTAATGGGATCTTATCTCCAGGATTGGCTTTTCTTACAGACGGATTACAACTGGAGACTTGAGCCGGAAAAATCTGAGGATTCTAGAGCTATCGCTGATATCGGATCACATCTATTGGATATCACCGAATATGTGACCGGTTTGAAAATCACTGAAGTAATGGCTGATTTCTCAACGGTGCACAAGACTCGACTGAAGCCCTTGAAAAATATTGAAACCTACTCTGGTAAAACACTTTCTGAGGATGATTACCAGGAAGTGCCAATTAGTACCGAAGATCATGCGACAGTTTTACTTCGATTTGACAATGGCAGTAAAGGTTCAATTACAGTGTCTCAAGTAAATGCAGGCCGAAAAAATCGTCTGAATGTTGAGATTGCAGGATCAAAATCAAACTTTGAATTTAATTCAGAACGACCTAATGAGCTATGGGTTGGAAAACGTGAAACTGCAAATACGGTTTTGATGAAAGATCCAGCGCTATTTCATCCCGAAGCTTCAGCATTGGTCAGTTTTCCAGGGGGTCACAACGAAGGATTTCCTGATACGTCCAAGCAAATGTTTAAGGAGGTTTATGCAGCTATTCGTAATGGAGAGCAGCCAGAAAAGGCAACTTTCCCAACATTTGCAGATGGGTTACGTGAGTTGATCATCGGGGAAAGAATCATTGAGAGCAACAGAAAACAAGCTTGGGTGACAGTTTAAGAATGTTAAATACTTGATGAATATCTAGTATCGGACTTTAAGATTGAAATAGTTACCTTTAATTTATATTCCTAAAATTATCTCACTAATGAAAAACATGAAAATCACAAAAATGGTACTTGCTATTGCCTTGATGGCATTTGTAAGCATTGGAGCTTTCGCTCAAGAAAAGCCAAGTCCAGCAAAAACTGCCATGGGGATGGTAGGAGATGCCAAAGTAACCATCAACTATTCCTCTCCTGCAGTGAAAGGGCGTACAGTGTGGGGAGATTTGGTACCAATGGGTCAGGTATGGCGTGCAGGTGCAAATGAGGCAACCACTTTCACTACAACTAAAGACATCATGATTGAAGGCAAAAAACTGGTTGCAGGCACTTATGGTTTCTTCATTATTCCCGGAGAGTATGAATCTACTTTGATTTTTAATAAAGTAGCTAAGCAGTGGGGATCTATGAACTATGACGCGAAAGAAGATGTGCTGAGAGTTTCAGTACCTTCACAGCAGACTTCTTCAATGGAAGAGCGATTGGTTTATGAAGTAATGCCAAGCGGTTTTGAGGTTCGTTGGGAATATGGCAAAGCTATGGCAAAGCTAGGTAAGTAATTCTTTTTCGATATAATCGGAAAGCCACAGGGAATAATCCTTGTGGCTTTTTTACTTTTGTCAACTCATGTTTGAAAACTTCGATTACAATTCTTTCGATCTCCCTGTAGCGGAAATCATCCCCCAAGTCCAATCTCATTTTTCTACTCATCACTCGCTTATCATTCAAGCACCGCCTGGTGCAGGAAAAAGCACACTTTTACCACTTACTTTTTTGGATCAGCCTTGGATGCAGGGGAAAAAGATCATTATGCTAGAGCCAAGAAGGTTGGCAACTAAAAGTATTGCACAGCGGATGGCAAGTATGACTAATACTCAGCTTGGAGATTTGATTGGTTTTCGAATTCGCTTTGAATCGGCTATTTCTAAGAATACTCGTTTGGAAGTGATTACTGAAGGGATCTTAACTCGGATGCTTCATTCAGACAATGCACTTGAAGATGTCGGAATGGTGATTTTTGATGAGTTTCATGAGCGTAATTTACATGCTGAAGTGGCTCTTGCGCTATGCAGGGAAGTGCAGCAGGTATTACGAACTGATTTGAAAATCCTCCTTATGTCGGCGACGATCGATGCAAAAGAGCTTTCGGGTTTGCTGGATTCCAAAATCATCGAAAGTAAGGGAAGACAATATCCTGTAGAAGTGAATTTTGCCAGTGAAGTTGACGAATATACAATTGGAGAAGATACTGCTCGACAGCTTATTCCATTGACCAAAGTTCACGAAGGGGATTTTTTAGTTTTTCTACCCGGTCAGGGGGAAATCAAAAAAGCACAAGAAATTCTTCGAAAAGCACTTCCAAGCGATATTATTTTACCCCTTTACGGACAGCTTTCACCCGCAGAACAGAATCGTGCTATTCAGCCAGATTTGGGAGGAAAGCGGAAAATTGTACTGTCTACAGACATTGCTGAGACTTCTCTGACCATCGAGGGGATCAAAGTCGTTGTCGATTCTGGCTTTGCTAAATCTTCTAAATTTGATCCGAGAACAGGATTATCCAAATTGGTTTTGCATCGTATCAGCAATGATTCTGCCGATCAACGAAGTGGTCGCGCAGGAAGATTGATCGCTGGTCACAGCTATCGGCTTTGGACAAAAGCGATTCAAAACCAACTAAGCGAATACCGTACTCCAGAGTTGATGGAGGCAGATTTGACCGCTATGGTTTTGGATATGAAAGCTTGGGGCAAACAGGATATTCGATCCATGACTTGGTTAACTCCTCCTCCTGCCGGAACACTGGCTTTGGCAGAAAAGACTTTGGAGACGATAGAGGCAATCTCCGAAGGTAAACTGACTTCACATGGAAAAGAGATTCATGCATTGCCTTGTCATCCCCGTATTGCACACATGTTACTTTTTGCAAGACAACATGATCAGCTTGGATTGGGAACAGATATCGCCGCAGTTCTAGAAGAACGAGATCCGCTTCCTCAGAACTCTGGAGTTGATTTGAATTTAAGAATTGAAGCTTTGCGAAGATTTAGAGATCGTGGGGTCAGTATGTCCAGAATCAAAAAGATAGAAAAAGTAGCTGCTTCTTACCGCCGGATGTTTAAAATAGATCCAGCAAATACACCTGTGGATCCTTGGCAGACTGGATTGCTTTTGGCCTATGCTTATCCTGAGCGGATTGCTGCGGCTCGCTCTGGAAATAATGCGCAGTTTCAGCTGGCAAATGGGAAGATCGCTGCTATCGGGCATCGGGATGATTTGGCCAATGAATCTTGGCTGGCTGTCGCACATCTTGATGCACGTGAAAGTTTGGGAAAAATCTGGATGGCAGCGCCACTTAATCCAAAAGATCTAATGCCAATGGTGAAAACCAAAGAAATAATTTCTTGGGACCGTAAGAAAGGTGGCTTGGTTGCTTTGACGGAAGTT
>JBDNIP010000731.1:0-3508 GCA_041688245.1 Algoriphagus sp. | reverse complement strand
TATTCGAGCGAATTGGCGATTGCTGGATTCATATTTCTCAAGTAATCCAAAATCTCTTTCTCAATTGCGATTTTATAGCTATTGTGACTGCCGATCACTTGAATCTGGTTAAGCTTGATCGGGGCTTTTTGAATAAAATTTACAAAAATAAGAAATCCGATTAACATCGGAATCCATAGCAGGAGTTTTTTAGTCATTTTTTTGAGGGGTAAAATTCACCTCATAAAGGTCTTCTATTGTTAACTCAAAAGAATCTTTTCAAGGTCAAGTAATTGTTAAGGTTTAGCTAAGTACTGGTTCATTTCCAGTAGATAAAGCTAAAGTTATTCTTTAATTAAATTTTAGCCTTATCAGGTTAAAGATGGTATTCCTTGCAGTAAACACCTTAAATTTCGAGCTTGAAGAAATCAATTCTATAGCTGCTCATTTTTCTGCCAATCTGTCTTTTTGCTCAGGAAAATCCAGATTTCAAGCTTCACTCACATAATGATTACCTCCGAAATGTACCATTTTGGGAAGCCTACAGTGTGCCTTGCCAATCCATTGAGGTGGATGTGATTTTGGAAAATAATCAATTGATGGTGGCGCATGAGCGACAAAGTATCAAGCCTGAGCACACGCTTCAGTCACTTTACCTCGATCCCATACGGAAAGCCAAAGAAATGAATGCTGGTGAAAATCCTGAATTTCAATTATTGATTGATTTGAAAACAGCGGCTATCCCTACCCTGAAACTGTTAATCACCCAATTGGAAAACTATCGGGATCTTTTAGCGACTGCCGAAAATCCAAAGGAAACTTTCTAAGACTAAGCATTGCCTGCATCACTTGAGTATCCGATACAATCAAATCGTCAGTGATATTTTATGAAATAAAAAATTAAATACATCCCATAACTTTTTGGGTTTCATCCAGCTTGTAATGCCAAGCATGAAATCTCTATTCCATACTATTAAAATTGAAAATTTTTTACATGTTGGTTTTTGTCAGTATCTAAAAATGAGATAAAATATTGAATTTCAATATTTTACACAAAAAAAATTATATAAAATATTAAATTATTGAATATTAAATCATTACAAACATTAAAATTTCAAACGTGATGATCCTAGTAAACTTCTCCATAAAAATTTTGGATGGAGCTTGAAACTGCCGTAAATTTAACTTGAGTTTGGTTTTTCAAAAGTGGTATTTAAGTACTTATTTGAACTTCCGCACTCTTATAACTAATCGATTCCAGATCAAAAAGACCGTCTCCCACAATCTGGTCAATCACATGATTCAAACGGAGAAAATTTATATTGAAAATCTGATGAGAAACTAAATACCTATACCTATTAAATAATATGCAAACAGGAGTGAAACCAAACATTCTTTTAGTTGATGATGATTCCGCTAGTTTACATTTGCTTGAAAGTGCTCTAAAGGGTCTTGATGTAAACCTCATTTTGGCACAATCGGGAACTGAGGCATTGTCGAAAATCGAGGGCCAAGAGATTGTCATAGCCCTGCTTGATATCCAAATGCCTGAAATGGATGGAATTGAACTTGCGGAATTGATCAATAATGATAAAAGCAAAGTAAGTGTTCCAATCATTTTTATTACCGCGTATCCAAAAGATGAAGTTGAACTCGAAAAATTTTATGACACAGGCGCGGCTGATCTTATACTTAAACCCTTCCGGCCAAATATTCTCGTAAACAAAGTGAAGGTTTTCCTAGAACTATACCGAGAAAAACAAAAAGTTCTTGACTATTTTCTGGAGGCAGAAAAATTAAGATTTGCAAATGGACAAATTGAAGCGATGTCACATATTGGCCGTTGGTATCAAATACTTAGCACAGGACATATTTTTTGGTCTGATGAGATGTATAAGATCATTGGCATTGATAAAGACACAGCGAAAGAGAACTTGTTAGACTCCCTTTTTCAAGTTATTCATTCCGGCGATAAAGAAAGAGTTCGAATGGTACTATCGAAAACTGCGTATAATGATATTTCCCGTGTAATTGACTACCGCATTGTTCGGCCTGACGGCAGTATTCGATGGGTGAATGAGTCGTGGGGTCCAAAATATAATGCCTCAGGTCGATTAATAGCACAGGTCGGTTTCGTTCAGGATCTTACGGATCAAAAGATAAATGAAACCGCACTCAAAGAGTCAGAAAAAATGTACCGTACCCTGCTAAATGCCTCGCCAGAAGGAATCATTATCATGGATCTGAATGGTCGTATTACGGAGATTTCGAATATTATTCTCGAAATATTTAGCGCTGGGAGTAAGAATGAATTTATTGGAGTACCTTTTTTTCATTTTATTCCCAGTGCAGAAGTGAAAAAAATGAAACACATTTTGATTAGCGCACAATCGGAAGGATTGATTCAAAACATCGAATTTATCCTGACTAGGAAAAACCAGTCTCAGTTTATCTGTGAACTAAGCATCACACTTATTCAGGAGGCTGATGGACAGCCCGATGCTTACATGGCCATTATTCGCGATATTTCGCAACGGAAGAAGATTGAACAGCAACTCAACCGGTCTGAGCGTATGGCTAGCCTTGGCGAAATGGCCTCGGGCATGGCCCATGAGATCAACCAACCCTTACTTTCAATTACGCTGGGCATTGAAAACCTATTTATGAAAATAGAGCAGGCGAAGGTTGTGGATGAAGATTATTTTCACAAAAAATCGGAAAAAATATTCGAAGATGTGTTAAGAATAGGTAGAATTATTGATCACGTTCGGGCTTTTTCACGAGATCATGATGGGTATATTCTTACTTCCTTTGATATCAACGATAGTATTAATAATGCTATATCGATGATTTCGGCACAATTCAAACATCATGGGATCAGGATGGTCATCCAACTTGATGAAAATGTCCATCCCATCATCGGCAATACCTACACATTTGAACAGGTGATTCTGAACTTGCTCACAAATGCCAAAGATACCCTCGAAGAGACAATAAAAACATCCAAATCGGATTTTGAAAAAACGATAGTTATCCGAACGTATCATGATGATCACACAAATTTTATAGAGGTAAAAGATAACGGAAACGGACTTGAACCTGATGTCATCGACCGGATTATGCTTCCTTTTTATACCACCAAGGAGGCAGGTAAAGGAACCGGACTTGGCCTGTCTATTTCATTTGGGATCATCAAAGAACTAAAAGGCAATATAGATGTTGAAAGTGATCCCTTATTTGGCACTACATTCAAAATCACGCTCCCAGTGGCTGAAATCAAATAATAAACATAAAGATTTGCACAATTAGCATGTAGAAGTATGAATGGATAAGTCAAAGCCGATGCGTACTTATTTAAGCGAACATATTCGTAATTCATATTTTTGAAAAAAAAATTCGTACTGCGCTGGAATAATCCACGACAAATAAATAATAGAAATATTGATATGACTAAACTTAATGTTCTCGTCCTTGATGATGAAAAGCGATTTACTGAAGAATTGAATGAATTTCTGCAGAATTCCGGTTT
>JBDNIP010000102.1:0-2319 GCA_041688245.1 Algoriphagus sp. | reverse complement strand
GCTTTCTTTCAGTAGGTTCGATTGGCATAATACTCTGGCAGATCTTTCAATTCCACGCCATAGGCTTTTGCCCGATTTTCTGCCCAACCACCTTCCCAAATGTTTGAGTTTTCAATTACTGCATCCGGGTTGATCACGTTCACCTTTATTTTATCTTCTGCCAGCTCCGCTGCCAGGAGTCTCGACATATGGAGTTGTGCTGCTTTTGTTGTCCCATAAGCTACGTTTTTTGGACCGGCTACCAAAGCATTTTTGCTGACAATATTTAGGATAGCTCCTCCTAGACCTTGTTCTCGCATGATCTTGACTCCTGCTTTCGAGACATGATATTGACCCATTACAAGAATGTGATTGAGTCGATACCAATCCTGATCGGTATGCTCCTCAAAACTCCGGCTTATGGAGATACCCGCATTGTTCACAATGATGTCAACTCCTCCAAATCTAAGACAGGTAGCTTCAATTGCTTTTTCTAAACTTTCCGAATCAGTCACATCTAGTATTACTCCCAGAAAAGCATCTTTTCCATACTTACTTTGAAATTCTGCTTCAGCCTCTTTCAGTCGATCACTATCAATATCAGTGACCACGACACAGGCTCCTTCTTGAACATATTTTTCAGCTATAGCCTTTCCTATTCCCCCAGCACTCCCAGTGACTAAGGCAATCTTTCGTGAAAGTAGTTGCTCTTTGGGCATGCGTTGTAATTTAGCTTCCTCGAGAAGCCAATATTCAATGTCAAAAGCTTCCTGAAGCGGTAAGGAAACATACTCGGAGACCGCCTCTGCGCCACGCATCACGTTGATCGCATTGATATAAAATTCACTGGCGACTCGGCTTGTCTGCTTGTTTTTTGCGTAGCTAAACATGCCTACTCCTGGCCAGATAATCACGACAGGGTTAGGGTCTCGCATGGCCGGACTATTTGATCGTTTATGCTTTTTATAATAGTCTGCATACATTTCACGATAGGTTTGAAATGCTTTGGCGATTTGATCTTTTACTGCTCTAGGTTCAGTTAGATCTTGATCTGAAGGCATATCCAATACCAAGGGAGAAATCTTAGTTCTAAGAAAATGGTCAGGACAACTGGTGCCCATTGGGGCTAATTTTGAAAGGTCATGGCTGTTGATGAATTCCAAAACTTCCGGAGCATCTGTAAAGGTCCCGACCATTAAGCTTTCTGAGGATGCCAGACCTCTTAATAATGGAGCAAGTTTGGCTGCTTGTGATTTCCGTACTTCAGGTTCGAGTGATTTTACTTTTACTCCACCAAAAACAGGGCGATTTTTTCCATAATTTTCAGCTAAATATTCAGAAGCCATTTCGATTACTTCTAGGCTATTCATATAGCATTCGTAGGCTGTGTCTCCCCAAGTGAAAAGACCGTGACCTCCGAGCATTATACCTCTGATCCCAGGATTATCATCTAATGATTGCTTGAGCTGAAGTCCTAGATCGAAGCCAGGTCGCTGCCAAGGAACCCATGAGATTTGACCCTTCCAAAGTTCTTGGGTGATTCGCTCACCGTCTTTGGAGGCAGCAATAGCAATCGCCGCGTCAGGATGCAAGTGATCAATATGTTTAAATGGTAGAAACGCATGAAGTGGCGTATCAATCGATGGTGCTTTTGAGGCTAGATCATAGATACAATGGTTGAAAAGCTCCACCATCTCATCTTCAAATTTTAGTCCGCGATAGATGCCCTTTAGCGATCTCAACTTATCTGCATAAAGCCCTGCTAGTCCAGATTTCTTTAAGGTTCCTATATCCCCTCCAGAACCTTTTACCCACATTATTTCTACTTCTTCTTTGGTTAATGGGTCCTTTTCAAAAGTCTTACAACTTGTATTTCCACCACCATAATTCGTGATTCTCAGGTCGGCTCCAAGAATGTTGGATCTATAGATCAATAGGTCCACTTCATTGCCTCCAAGTTCTGATGCTTTCTCTGTATCCCAGAGATAACTTACGTGCTTGAAATTTTTTGTCTCTTGGTTCATTGGATTTAATGGAATTTCTAATGCTCAATTTGTTGGAATTGCCATTTAATTGCATCCTGTGCTGTCTTGAGCACTGAAATTTTAAATTGCTAATTTGAGAACTATACAATATATATTTTTAATAAATCATACTTGAGTAGAATTCACCAGCCTTCGAGAAGATTTCTAATTAGTTATTACTGGCGTCCGACAAAATTTCGTTTTTGGAAATTAATCGGCTTAGAAATGAGTATTTGGAAATTTCCCCGTACCTCCCTAGGTGATGTATCATTGATGGTTCAAAAGGGGGGTAGTTTTCAGAAAGGCGTTGAAATGT
>JBDNIP010000730.1:0-5650 GCA_041688245.1 Algoriphagus sp. | reverse complement strand
TTTTAATCAGAGAAAATAAGGCTACTGGTATCATTCCGTATAATCATAATATTTTTTTTGAAGAGCCATTTAAATTGTTAACGCTCTAACTCTCCTTTTCGCTTCTGATCCAAGTATTCATAATGACTATTGTCAGCACCACTTCGCACCATCTTACTTTCAGGCAAAGGCCCTAATTGTTTTACTGCCAAATCCATCGCCCGCATCATTTGAGCAACTTTCTCAGGGTTTGCTTTTGCAAGATTGATCGTTTCTCCCGGATCATTTTTGAGGTTAAAAAGTAAGGTATCATGTGCTATTACAGCTTTCATTCCTCTACTTCCGGCGAAGCCTCCATAAGGTCGCTTGATCTTCCAGTCTCCCTCTCGATAGCCACGCTGATTTGAGAGCATGTAGTATAGAAAAGTGTCTCCTTGGCGATTGCCATTTTCAAAAAGTACAGCTGACAGATCCTTCCCATCTATTTCCCGATCAGAAGGAATCTCAGCTCCGACTAGCTTACAAAAAGTAGGAAACCAATCCATTTGCGTAGCCAACTCCTCATAAACTTGACCTGGGGCAATTTTTCCTTTCCACATTGCCACTGTAGGCACTCGAACTCCGCCTTCAAACGTATATTGCTTTCCCTCTCTGAGTTCGCCAGCCGACCCTCCATGATCTTCCATCACCAGCCAAGGCCCATTGTCAGATGAGAAGACGATCAAGGTATTCTCCAAAATCTCCTTTTCCTCCAGCTTATTCAAAACCTGTCCCACACTCCAATCAATCTCTTCGATCACATCTCCATATAAACCGCGTTCAGATTTTCCTTGAAAATCAGGCGAAGCATAAATCGGAACGTGGGGTTGATTATGTGCGAGGTAAAGCAAAAAAGTCGAATCCGCAGCTTTATCGATAAATGCTAATGCTTCTTCCGTGTATTTCTGAGTGGTATACCTCTGATCTACTTCAAAGCTTTCGACTTCATTATCCCGCAGATAGACCACCGAAGCCATGTCATTGGAATAGGGAATCCCAAAATATTGATCGAAGCCTTGGTTGAGTGGAAGGAATCGCTCGAGGTGTCCAAGGTGCCATTTGCCAACGGCAGCAGTTTGATAACCTTTCTCTTTCAGGATTTCTGCAAACGTGATTTCCTCCGGATCCATACCGGTAAAGCTTTCTGGGAAAAATACCGCATTGATTCCCATCCGTTGCGGCATTCTACCTGTCAAAAGACCTGCTCGGGAAGGACTACAAACAGGTGAAGCGGAAAGAAACGAGGTGAATTTAATTCCCTCATTTGCGATTCGATCAATGTTTGGAGTCTTGATATCGGTAGCACCAAAGGCCCCAATATCACCGTAGCCCAAATCATCTGTAAAGATGTAAACGATATTAGGATAGGTAGATTTTGATTCTTCAGCCTCCTTTTCTTGGCAGGAAAAAACAAAAAGAAGGAGTACAATAAGTGAGAAGATCGATTTCACAGGCTGAGGGTTTAGCCTATTAATTTAGAGAAATTATCTAGAAATCAGCCGCATGCTCAAGATTCGAACTTCAGTGACTGGCCGATCTGGTCTTGTGGTATCTACAGCAGCAATTGCATCCACCACTTCTAAGCCTGAAATCACCTCTCCATATATCGTATAGTTCTGATCCAAATGAGGAGTTCCTCCGATTTCCTTGTAGACTTGGCGATGCGATTCTGGAATCACATAGCGTTCAAAATCTGTATAGTTATCCACAATTTTCGTCAGACTATCATTGAGGGTTTTTACTTGGATAGTATCCTTGACCGTTCTTGCTTTTTCCAGTGAATCTAAAAGAGGTTTAGTATTCGGATCATTTACGGCAAAGTGCCTCGCCAGCATTTTATTGATTCGGCTCTCATTGTGATCCAGCGAGCTATCAGTATGGATGATTCCCTGAACAATGTAGAATTGCGTACTACTCGAAGCTCGCTCGGGATTTCCCGTTCTTGCTGCAGCCAGCACTCCTTTTTTGTGAAAAAGATTTGCTCGGATTTCTGCTGGAACCCGATAATCCAAATCAGAGTCTCTGAGGGAAACTGTATCATTGTCATTTTTACTTTTGGTGTCCCCACCCTGGATCATAAATCCTTTGATCACCCGATGGAAAAGCAAGCTGTCGTAGGTGTCTGACTCGACCAGTTTGATAAAATTATCACGATGGAGTGGTGTCTCGTCATAGAGGCGAAGGATGATCGTTCCATAGTTGGTAGTTAATTCTACTTCCGTCGGAGATTTGGAAATTGCACCAAAAGTCAGGGTCAATAGTGCTAGATATAAAAGGGAAGGAAGTTTCATAAGCCTTATAATTTCGGCGCTCTTCGATGCTTCGTCCCTTGTTCGTAGCTATAAGTCAATCGGATCAAGGTAGGCTCTGCATACATTCTTCCCAAAAACTGAAGACCAGCTGGAAGATTTCCTGAGCTGAAACCCATAGGAACCGTAAAGGCTGGCTGACCAGTAGCTGGCGCAATGATCTGCGAATTGTCTCCTAGATATTCCTCCTCAAATTTATCAATCAACGCTGGGCGATTATTCCAAGAAGGATAAACCAAGGCATCTAACTGGAGTGAGTCCATGGTCTTCTCTATCGCTTGACGGTAAGCTACTCTCCGCTCATCTTCATAGGCATTGCCACAAGGAATTTCAGGATTACCTCTTCTTTGAGCATTTCCGGCCATAGATGCTATGCGGTTGCGAGTATAGTCTGACTTCGTCCCAACTCGAATTACATCCTCATAGCTGCTCATGGTATCTCGTTTTACATAAGTCTGGAGGAAATCTTCCAAATCAGTTCGAAAAGTAGAACACCACTGATCTTGTCTCAATTCCTCAAAATTCGGTACGACAACAGAGTCCACAAGGATAGCTCCTAAGCCTTCCAAGTCTTTTAATGCTTGATTAAAAAGTGCGGAAATCTCGGGATCAGGATCTTTTTCACTCAGCGTACGGAAAACGCCAATTCGCGCCCCCCTCAAACCATCTTTAGCTAAATATTGTAGGTAATCTTTCTCAGCTTTTCCTTCGGAATAGGAAGTCAAGGCATCTTTTGGGTCTATACCTACCATCACCTGCAAAACTCTGGTGGCATCCTCCACCGATTTACACATTGGACCTACCACATCATTTCGGAGGTAAAGGGGAACGATTCCTTCCCGGCTTATCAGGCCTAGCGTACTTCGAAAACCGACTAGCGCATTGTGTGAAGAAGGACCACGGATCGAGTTTCCAGTATCAGTTCCAAGTCCAATGGTTCCGAGATTTGCTGCAACCGCAGCACCTGTACCCCCACTTGATCCTGCCGGTACATAGTCTAAATTATAAGGATTTCGAGTGATTCCAGCAGTCGAACTTTCGGAATGCATTGCTGAAAAAGCCCATTCTGCCATATTGGATTTGGCCAGAATGATCACCCCAGCTTCTTCGAGTTTTTTGATGATAAAGGCATCTGTTTCAGGATAAAAATCAGCCAATGCAAGCGAACCAGCCGTAGTCGGCATTCCGATCGTATTGATGTTGTCTTTGACGATCATTGGAATTCCATGCAGTGGACGAAGGATTCCGGTTTTCTTGTACTCGGCATCCAAAGCTTTGGCGATTTCAAGCGCTTTTGGATTGATCGTGGTCAAGGCATTTATTTTGGGATTTACCGAGTCGATCCGAGCTAAGTAGGCATTGACGAGACTTTCGGAAGTCAGGACGCCGGAAGCATACAACTCGTGGATTTTCTCGATCGAGAGCTCCTCCAGATCAAGTTGGGTTTCCCTTTTCTCAGGAAGGCAGGCTGTAAAAAGACCTGCTATTATAACTGCGTAAATCCATTTCATTGATTTGATTCTTGGTCTATATCTAAATTAAAATTTAATCGGTCTAACTCAACTAGGTGCTTCAATTCTTCTTCTTTAGGTAAATAGCGTAAATATTTACTGGCAAAAAGTTGGCTTTTGTCGTTGAGTACGGAATACTTTACGATGGTTTCATCCTTCTCGCTGCAAAGCAAAATTCCGATCGTGGGATTATCGTCTGAGCTTCTTTTCAAATCATCGTACATCCGCACATACATGTCGATCTGCCCAAGGTCTTGATGAGAAAGGTTTCCGGTTTTTAAATCGATAACCACAAAGCATTTCAATAAATAATTGTAAAAGACTAAATCAATATAAAAATCAGACGTGTCAGTGGCGATATGTTGTTGCCGGACCACAAAGGCAAAACCTTTTCCAAATTCTAGTAGAAATTGTTGCAGATTATCTATAATTGCCGTTTCAATAGAACGTTCCGAATTCTTCGACTGAGTAGGTAATTCAAAAATGTAGGGGTCTTTTGTAAAATTTTGAATGGAATTAGTTTCAGGATTTCCTGACTGATGCTCGAGTACTCTTTCAAAAGCCATACTATTGATTTGGCGTTGCAGAGTCCTACTGTTCCAATTTGTGGCTACACTTTCATTCAAATAATAGTTTCGTTTTTCCTCAGAATCAAGTCTACAAAGGAGATGATAATGTGTCCAACTCAATTCGTGACGCAATGCGTCACGAATTGAAAATGCTTTATAAAATGATCTCATATTTCTCAAATTGCTATCATCAAGACCTTTCCCAAACTCCAACGTGAGCTGCTTTGCAAGATTCTTTAAGGTACCCTTTCCGTATTCGGCCTTTTCATTTCCATTTTGCTCCTCATCAATGATTAGCTTTCCGATTTGCCAATAAGTTTGTAATAAGGCTGAATTTACCATTCTGAAAACCCGTTGCCGAGATTCTACTATGACTTCCTTAATAGATTCGAGTAATTGGGTGTCCTTCATTTATTTCAAAAATAAAAACATCCTAATTTAATATTATTTGGTAATTAACAACGTAGTTAAATGTATCAGGAATGGTAAGAGAGAATCGGAATCTCAAATCTTCTCAAATTTCTCCACCGTACGCTCCGTCATCACCTCTCCGGTATGTTTGGTACTTTGAGGTTCGAAGAGCATTAACCATACTTCCTCCTCTGCAATCGGATAATGCTCTACGCCTCGTGGAATAATCAGCATTTCTCCTTCATTCAGCGTAATACTTCGGTCCCGAAACTCGATTCTCAGCCTGCCTTTCATTATCAGAAAAAGCTCGTCCTCACCCTTGTGATCATGCCAAACAAATTCACCTTTGACTTTGGCTAGTTTGACATCCTGACCATTGAGTTCGCCGATAATCTTTGGGCTCCAATGTTCTTTGATCAGATCAAATTTTTCATTCAGGTTGACTTTGTTCATAGCTAGGTAGAGAAAATTATTGTGCTCTAATTTAAGAGGAATATTAGGATTAGGATGTCAAACCATTGAAATGGTTTTCTGGTCAGGACCAAAAAAATAGCCCACAGTTTAAACCATGGGCTATGATTTAAATTCTAGCTAGAAAATGGTTTTAATTATTTACTAGGAGGAGGCAGTAATTTGTCAACCGCATAAAACACCTAATGAACATAGCCTTACAGAAATGCAGAAAATATCAAAAACCGATTGTCAAAGATTGAAAAATCTGTATGTCAGTGATAAAGCAGCAGCGGTGCGACACCTTTGGTGTGCCGGGTATGCTTCATTGCCAAAGGGTGAGAGTCCCGAAGGAGCCGTAATGATCGGAATCCTATAGTCG
>JBDNIP010000729.1:0-5807 GCA_041688245.1 Algoriphagus sp. | reverse complement strand
TACCTATTCTACTTTAACCAGTGAGCCGGCACCAGCGATTCAGTTAGAGAACCCCCAGCTTATCAACTTAGAAATACCCGCTCCAAATCCCACTCCTCCTATACCTGAACGAGTGATCACTAGAGAATATGACAATCACCTGTATGCTGGAGAAAATAATGGATTCGGTTTAATTGAAGATGAAGATCATTTTAAAAAACTTGTCGAGGAGCAAAAGTTAGTGATTGTTACCAAGGGAACTGGATATGAAACTATGGCGCTCACCCATAGCCATCCATACATTACGCTACACTCAAAAATAATCCTCGAAGAATTAGGCCAAGCCTTTCAAAAACTAAGCAGCAAGGAAAGTTTTTTTACGCTTTCATCAATTACCCGAACTCCCCAACAGCAAAAAAGCTTGAGAAAGAGAAATAAAAATGCAACTTCTGGTATCAGCTCCCATTCTTATGGAGTCTCATTTGATATCTCTTACATTAGATTTAATGGAAAGAAAGGCTCCAATAGAGCTGCTCAGAAAAATCTTGAAAAGATTCTGAATGACTTTCAAGATTCTAACAAAATTTTCTTCCTAAAAGAAAGAAGACAGAGCTGTTACCATATTACAGTCAGGTAATTGCTTGAGTGCGTAGAAAAGCGTTTGAAGTCTCAATGATTAATTATAAAACTATATATTAAGTAAAAAATAACTGAAACCATTGTAATTGTATCTAGGATGGTGCCCCTTGGTAGTCCCTGCATTCATGCAGCTATATATACGCTAGTAAGCTTATGAAACTTTATTGCCTTTCCAGACCTTTTTAATGCAGCTAATACACAGATTAAACCATGAGCAGAGGATTTGTAAAGGAAGATGATCAGGAAGAAACTCCCCTAGTACCACCAAGAGCGGAGGTACCAAATGGGGTTACCAATTATGTCACTCCATTTGGAATGGAAGAATTGCGTACCGAGAAACAAGCGCTGATCAATGAAAAGGGGGCTATAGAAGCTGTCACTGAACAGGAAAAACGCATCGCTTCAAATTTTATCCAAGCGAAAATCTATCTATTGGAAGATCGAATTGCTACTGCCAAGATCGTAGACCTTAGCGAACAGCCTGTAGGTGAGATACGATTTGGAGCAACCGTAAAACTGAAAATTGGAAATAGCTCAAAATTTCAAACCTATCAGCTTGTGGGCGTGGACGAAGCAGATATCGCAAAAAGTAAACTCTCCTTTGTCTCTCCCATTGCCAAGATACTGATCGGTAAAAAAGTCGGAGAACAGGCGATCTTAAAATTGGCTAAAGAGGTAAGAATTTTTGAAGTGATGGGGATTAAGTATTGACCAAGTAGAAATAAGGAAAGGACAGTGACAAAAGGACGGAAATCAGATTTGAGACATACATCATATTTTTTAAGAAAATCTTCACATAAAAATTTTTAGTATTGGAAACTAATTTTGGGGAGGCCAATCAATCCAGACCTTTGTGAAACCTTTGATTCCTTTACGGTCAAAAAACCAGATCAGTCCGGCTTCTGAAGAAGATGGAAAATTGCGGACTTTACGAAACCCCAGCAAACTTTGTGGTTAATAAACAATGAATCCACAATTGATCTCCCAATCATACCTTCAAAATAGGCTTTTTCCTCTACTTTTGCCTCTTCAATAAAACTGCCCTACGAATGTCTATTGCCAGCAAATACGATCCAATTGCAACCGAAACCAAATGGTACGACTACTGGATGGCCCACAAGCTTTTTTCTTCCAAAGTAGATCACAGCAAAGAGCCTTATACCATCGTAATCCCTCCACCAAATGTCACCGGAGTCCTGCACATGGGCCATATGCTGAACAATACCATTCAGGACGTATTGATCCGTCGGGCAAGAATGCAAGGGAAAAATGCCTGCTGGGTACCGGGAACAGATCATGCTTCCATTGCTACAGAGACCAAAGTAGTCAATATGCTCAAGGATCAAGGAATCGACAAGAAATCCCTGACTCGTGAAGAATTTCTTGCGCATGCCTGGGAATGGAAGGAAAAATACGGTGGAATCATCCTCGAGCAATTGAAGAAAATCGGTGCTTCCTGCGATTGGGATCGGACAGCATTCACAATGGATCCGGGCCTAAGCAAAGCCGTGATCGATGTTTTCGTAGATCTGCACCAAAAAGGGAAAATCTACCGAGGCATCCGAATGGTCAATTGGGATCCGCAGGGGAAAACTGCGCTTTCTGACGATGAGGTAATCACCAAAGAGATTCAATCAAAACTTTACTACATCAAGTATAAAATCGAAGGTTCGGAAGATCAGTTCCTGACCATCGCTACTACCCGTCCGGAGACGATCATGGCCGATTCGGCGATCTGCGTTAATCCAAATGATCCTCGATTCACACACCTAAAAGGAAAAAGAGCCATTATTCCTTTGATCAATCGATCCGTTCCCATCATTGAAGATGAGTACGTGGATATGGAATTCGGAACAGGTTGCTTAAAAGTAACTCCCGCACATGATATCAATGATTATGAACTTGGAATCAAGCACAAACTTGAAGTAATCGACATTCTAAACGATGACGGAACGCTTAATGAAAAGGCGCAAATCCTTGTTGGTGAAGATCGATTCGTAGCGCGAAAGATGATTGCAAAGCGACTCAAAGAAGCCGAACAGTTAGAGAAAGTCGAAGAGTACAAATCCAATGTTGGACATTCCGAGCGGACAGACGCAGTCATCGAACCGAAGCTTTCCCTACAGTGGTTCCTCAAAATGGAGGACATCACCAAGCCAGCTTTGACTTCGGTGATGGAAGATGTGATTCAACTTTATCCCCCGAAGTTCAAAAACATGTATCGGTCTTGGATGGAAAATGTCCGTGACTGGTGTATTTCCCGCCAACTCTGGTGGGGACATCAGATTCCGGCCTACTACCTTCCGAATGGAGAATATGTAGTGGCCAAATCCAAAGAAGAAGCTTTGGTGCTAGCCAATGAAAAATTTGGGATGAGCTACTCAGCATCAGATTTGACCCAAGATGAAGATGTCTTGGATACCTGGTTTAGCTCTTGGCTTTGGCCGATTTCAGTATTTGACACAGAGGTATTTTCCACCGGAAAGCAAAATGAGGAGCTGAACTATTACTACCCAACAAATGACTTGGTGACCGCTCCGGAGATCTTATTCTTCTGGGTGGCTCGAATGATCATTGCGGGCTATGAATACACAGGCGAAAAGCCTTTTAAGAATGTCTATCTGACAGGAATCGTGCGAGACAAACAGGGTCGAAAAATGTCCAAATCCTTGGGAAACTCCCCGGACCCGCTGGATCTGATCACTCAATATGGTGCGGATGGAGTCCGTACGGGTATGCTTTTCTCCTCCCCTGCCGGAAATGATCTGCCGTATGACGACAAGCTAGTCGAGCAAGGAAGGAACTTTGCAAATAAGATCTGGAATGCCTTCCGACTGGTTCAAGGTTGGGAAATCGATCCAAATCTAGCTGGTTCGGTAAATGAATCCAGCATCGCATGGTTTGAAAGTAGATTCAACCAGGCTTTGGTCGAGATCAATGCTGACTTCGATAAATTTCGAATTTCTGATGCCTTGATGACTACTTACAAATTGATTTGGGGAGACTTCTGCGCTTGGTATCTGGAGATGATCAAGCCGGAATATCAGCATCCAATCGATCAAGCAACTTATGATCGCACAATCGGATTATTTGAAGATATTCTTCGAATTCTTCATCCATTTATGCCCTTTATTTCAGAAGAAATCTGGCATTTGATCAAGGAGCGTTCCGTGGAAGAATCGTTGATTTTGGCTTCTTGGCCAGAAGAAAAGAAGTTTGATACGAAAATCATCGAAGAAGCAAGTCAGGTTTTTGATGTGGTTTCCCAAGTCCGGAATTTCCGAGCTTCGAAAGGGATGTCTCCCAAGGATTCGCTTGACTTGACTATCAACGCTAAAAATGAAGCGCTTTATACGCGATTCGAATCGGTACTAACCAAGTTGGCCAACCTGTCATCTTTCAGCTTTGGAACTGCAGTAGAAAATGCGATGAGCTTTGTGGTAAAGGCTGACGAATGCTTTATCCCTGCCGGTGACTTGGTGAATCTGGAAGAGGAAAAAGAAAATCTTCGCAAGGAATTAGAATACACGAGAGGGTTTTTGAACTCCGTAATGAAGAAGCTTAGCAATGAGCGATTTGTGGCCGGTGCCCCTCCACAGGTCATCGAAATGGAGCGAAAAAAGCAGACTGATGCTGAAGCCAAAATGAAGACTTTGGAAGATAGCTTGGCAAAGCTTTAAGAGTGTAGTTGCCAGCTATAAGTGATTATAAGGGTGAAATTTTTTCATACTTAATCACTGCTCGGAAATCTTGAAACCTCATCTTCCACTTGGGTATCGATAGGCTTGAATTGGACTGAAATATCAGCCCAAACAGAAAGAAACCTCTTTACTATACGGTGAGGAGGTTTCATTAATTATTTTCTTTGGAGTAATTACATTAGCTGAGAATTCTAAGCTCATTCTTGAAAACAAGACGATGTTATGCTCGTATTCGAGAGTTAAAGTCCAAAAAACTTTTGCTCAACCATTTTTCTTCCAAACTGATTTTTGCCCAGTCGCCTTTTATAGTCGAAATAAAAACCTCTTCTGATTTCATCAGATTATCAACGACAGCGAATCCAGTACCTGGACCACTTCTTACACGAAGTACATTGGCATTCACGGTAGCTCTTTGCACATCTGTAGTGAATTTTCCATATACCCAGTGCGATTGACTGTTTGAGATTTTGAGCCAACCACTAGAATCATCATAAACTCTCAGTATTGCCCCCAATTGTGCAGCTTCCCTACCCGAAACCTTGGAGGATGACCCTCTCGGTAAAATCCGAATATTAAGTGAATTGGCAGTGACAGCGACATACTTTTCAATACTGACGGACAATTGCTGAATTGGACTTCCCGGCATTTGTTGCTCCGCCATCGGGAGAAAATTTGTCATGCAATCATCTACTCTATTTCCACCAAAGAAGTTCGTTCCCGGACAAGATTTATTCCCTCCAATACCATTATTCCTTTTGCCGGTACTCAACTCAAACCAGTGGTGATAAATGATACTGAAAGTATTCACCGGTAGTCTGAATTTATCACAGAGTGCTGCAGTCATTTGAATGATGGCGAGGCGATGGACATTGGTCATGGTGTCTCCATCGATGTCAAAATTACCCAGATGTTCTATACAAATAGAATCTCGATTTGCTCCATAAATACAGGTGGGGATTGATTCCAGTGATCTTCTTGTCACAATCGTACCGTCTGAAAAACTGGTAAAATGCTGCCCAATATCACTCCAGCCATTATTCCTGACATGGTGATTTTTCATTGCCAGCTGCCTTTCAAAATGATTACTCCCATTGAAATGTGTGTAGTTCTGACTCCAGGTATGATGCTGCTGCACTGTGAGAATGGTGCGAGCGATACGTTGAGACTGGATCCAAGAACCGAATTCAGCAATGGTCATTTTCACAAAGCCATATTTACTTTCCATAAGAATTGAGGTTAGATTTAAAAACAGCTATTAAAAAAGTGCGCATTCAATATAACCAGAAATGCTTAATCATTGACAGTGAATAGATTATAAATTTTAATTGTATTCCAAACTTATTTTTTTGGAGGAACGCATATTAAGTATTTCGTATGTCCGTAGTTGCGGCAGTAAAAATCAAAAAGCAGCTTGCTGTATAGTAAAAACTAGCACTGACTGTACTTCTTCCGATGGCTATCTGAACATCATCGGCTTGCCTCGCTGTG
>JBDNIP010000728.1:0-2042 GCA_041688245.1 Algoriphagus sp. | reverse complement strand
TTCAGTGATCGTTTGGCTTTCTGTAGCAATAATAATATTGGCAGGAATAAAGGAGCTCGCCATGAGTATTCCTGAGGCTTTCCATGGGATGTTAGCACTATTTTGAAGTGGGAATGGATAGCCTCTTGTGATTCCCGGTGCTAAAGCTTTTGAAAACCAAGTCCGACCGGAACTCAAAATATTATTTTTATCCTCTTTGAGCCAAGTCCATTCGTATAGAAAGCTCGGATTTTGGACCATAGAGATTCCCTTCTCTGAAATAATCTGCTTTGGCTTTTGATTTTTAGAAATTAGAAAACTGATTGAATCAGTGAATTGATTTGGTATGAACCTTGAGTTGCCAGTAGAGTCGTATCCGGAACTTGATGGATCGCTTAGGTAGAAAAAAAGCTTGCCATTTTCTCGTTTAGTAGCGATTTCCTGAAGATCAAGATTCAGGCTGTCAAGCTTTTGTGGTAGCATTCCGGGGTATCCAAATATTGAGATTTCCGAAATGGAAGATGCTCCTATTTGTTTTGCCTGAACATCTGTCAGATGATAAACGCCACCTTCTGCTACCTTGAATTTAAAATACTGTTGCTGGGCTTTTGCTGTAGACAGCAGCAGAAAAATAGGTAGAATTAATAAAACATTTCTTCCAACACAGCTCATTGCGACTTTCTTCCATTTTCGATAAGGGACAGTGCTACATACGATAAAATTGTCCAGGGTATACCTGCAAGTCCGAAAATCGCAATCAGTACGGCACTTGCCCCAAGAAGTATATATCTAAATGAATTGAGTCTGAAGGAGAAATTTTTGAATTTTAAGGCAATCAGAGGTATCTCTAGGACTAATAAAATTGCCATGATCCAAGCAATTCCTACCAAAACGAGAGGGATGTTTAGCCAAAATCCGATTTCTGGAATTGAAATGGCTAAGTAGGGTAGCGTAGAAATGAACAACGCATTTGCTGGAGTAGGTAGTCCGATGAATTGATCGCTTTGCCTAGTATCCAGATTAAATTTAGCTAATCGGAAAGCGGAAAGGGGTGGAATTATTAAAGTGAAATAAGGCAATACCGCCCAACCTGATTGGACAGCTGCCATTTGGAATAAGATTAATCCAGGTAAAACACCAAACGATATCAAGTCAGCTAGGGAATCCAATTGTTTCCCTATTTCGCTGGATACTTTAAGAATTCGTGCTGCAAAACCGTCAATAAAATCGAAAATTGAACTGATTAAAATGAAATAAGCACCAGAAAGAATGTCTCCCTGTAATACCCAAATAATCCCAATAACTCCTGAAAGTAGGTTAAGCAGCGTAAAACCGTTTGGGATAGTTGATTTTATAGTCACAATACAGCAGTTTCCCCCACAAATGGATTAGTTGACTTTTCATGCTTCACAGTAGTGGAAGGTCCGTGCCCAGGAAATAGTACAGTTTCTTCGGGTAGCGTAAGCAACTCCGATTTTATTTTACTTAATAAAAGCATGTGGTTTCCACCAGGTAGATCTGTCCGACCGATACTTCCCCTAAATATGGTATCACCAACAATTGCCTGATTACTGGATTTGTGATAAAAAACCAAATGACCGGGAGCGTGACCGGGTACAAATAAAATTTCAATCGATTCTTTTCCTACCAATAGCTGCCCGCCCTCTTTCAGGAAATAATCCGCATCTGTGCTTTGATAGTCTTTAAAACCATAATTAGGTCCATAGACTTCGACAGATTTCAAGACAGGGATCTCATTATGGTGAATTCCCAAAGGCAAACTGAATGTTTTCTTTGCCCAAAAATTTCCCAAAACATGATCTACATGACAGTGTGTATTGATCAACTGGTTGACCTTTAGTTTTTTCTCTGTGATAAAATCCAGAAGATCTAGTTGCTCTTCTACCTCGTAGCATCCAGGGTCCACCAATATGGCGTCGCCAGACTCATCATAAATTAGGTAGGTATTTTCCTGAAAAGGATTAAATGTGAAAGACTTTATGTGAAGCATTGTAATTGTCAACTTTATTAAAGCAAAATAAAGAATTATACCTTTAATTTGG
>JBDNIP010000727.1:0-9018 GCA_041688245.1 Algoriphagus sp. | reverse complement strand
GTCATGAGGATTGCAACAGGAATACACAACCTCCGAATCAGGTATAAAACAGCTATCTAAAAAAATTCGTGATAATGTTTAGTATCAAAGGATTTTTAGGAAAATATTTTTTGCATGTTAGAGATCCAATACCACTTGATTTCTTATCAAATCCTCAAAATCTTCTCTTTTTCGAATCAGTTTTGCTTCTTTTTTGAAAACCAATACCTCCGCAGGACGAAGCCTTGAATTATAATTTGAAGCCATACTGAATCCGTAAGCACCCGCATTTTTAAAAACGATCAGATCTCCAGCCTTCACCTCTGAGATCATCCGATCAGCAGCTAGCGTATCCGTCTCACAAATATATCCAACTACATCATACGGCTTGAGGTCACCTCCGGGGTTACTTAAATTGTAGACTCCATGATAAGCATCATAGAGCATCGGACGGATGAGGTGATTCAATCCTGAGTCTACCCCAGCAAATGTGAGTTGGGGAGTATGCTTGATTACATTGGTCTTTACTATTAAATAACCCGATTCGCTGACGAGGAACTTCCCCGGTTCAAGCCAAAGCTCTAAAGGTCTTCCATATTTTTTACAGAATTCCTGAAAAGCTTCTGTGACTTTTCTGCCAACTTGGAAGACATCCGTAGTCACATCACCTACTTTGTAACCTACTTTGAATCCTCCGCCAAAGTCTAAAAATTTCAGATCCGGAAATTTCATAGCTGCCGTGAATAACACATTTCCACCTTTCAGAAATACCTCTGCATCCAGAATATCTGAACCTGTGTGGACATGTAGCCCAGTAATCAGCATCTTGAATTCAGCTACCACTGCTAACACTTCCGCTAATTGATCGATAGAAATCCCAAATTTACTTTGGATATGACCAACAGAGATTTTAGCATTTCCGCCTGCCATGATATGTGGATTGATTCGAATACAAACAGGAACAGTATTTCCATAAGTTTGACCGAACTGAGTTAAGATGGGTAGGCTATCCAAATTGATCATCACGCCCAAATCCACGGCTTGCTGTACTTCCTCAAAACTGACACAGTTTGGAGTGTACATAATCTCATTTGAAAGAAAGCCTGCCAATAGGCATAATCGGACCTCTTCTATGGAAACCGCATCGACCCCTGCACCGGAAGCTTTTACCAGTTTTAAGATCGAAATATTCGAAAGGGCTTTAGTCGCATATTTGATCTTCAACGGAACACCAGCAAATGCCTCCTGTAAGGCTTGAATCTGGTTTACAATCTTATCCCCGTCATAGACATAGACTGGGCTACCAAATTGGTGAGCAATTGATTCTAGGTTGATTCCTTGAATTTCGGTTGGGTTTTGAACTACAGACATTATTTAAAATTTGCTCGCAAATATAGCTAAATCAAAAAAAAAGGAAGTACTAACCCTACTTTTTAAAAATAAAAATGCAGCTGTTGAAGTCGTGTGACTATCTGCAATTGTACTGGCAAACTAATTTTATTTGCTTGACTGGCGACCGAAGTACCGGCAATGCTCGTGTTTGCCATACATTGAATCACTTATCTTGTTTTACTTGTGAAAGTACAGCTGTAGATGTGGGAAGATGTCATTTTTTAGTTGTGCAGCTATATCCAATGATTAATTCTAAGCGTATTGCCAGTTAAATGTTGTTAACCAAAAGGCTGAACCTCATTATAAAATTAAATTTGTTCAATGTCTAAACGTTCGATTACGCTTATTATCGTACTCATGTTCCTTTCCAGCTTCGGCTTGATCGGCTTTCAATACTATTGGGTATCCAATGCGATCAGCATTAATCGGGAGCGATTTGACCAAAACGTCTTACAGGCACTTTCCAGTACAGTAGATGAATTGGAGAAAATGCAAACTAGAAATTCCATACTCTCCACCTTGATGCGGGATTCAGTTTTTCAAGAATCTATTTTTCAAAAAATTGAACCCATAGAATACCAAGCCAGTCAAAGACCCACTTATCGAAGACGTCCTTCACTAGTGGATACTATCTTCAAGGGAACAGCACCAGAAGTGAGCTCGACTTTCAGAAGGATTCTCGAATCTCAGGGTATAAACATAAATATCCTCGATGAATTGGAACAGTTTTTTGCTTACATGACTCCCGAGCAGGCTTCCAAACTTTTCACTCCGGATGAGATGCAAGTACTTCTTCAGGAGAAAGAGCGACAGTTTCAATATCTAAATGAAGTTGAAAGATCTCAACGTGCTTTAAAAAATTCTCAATCTTCGGCTTTCCCTCAAGTCATTGCTGATATCAATCTTACTGAGGATGCTTTGGATAAAATCCGTAAGGCTAATTTAAAAATCGACTTGGCAAATCAGACCTTTGACGAAATAGTCGCAGGACAAAAAGTGATTCTGGACCGATTAGATACCGCTGCGGTCAGGAAAATGATTCGAGGTTATTTATTGGAAAAAGGAATTTTGGAAAGTTTTGAACTCGGGCTTTTAAAGGATGATGGATTGTTTGTACCAATCGGCAAAGTAGAACAACAGTTTATCTTAGTGCAACGAGGCATTCAGGCCAAACTTTTTCCCAATGACATTATGGGCAAAAACAATTACCTCTACATCTTTTTCCCCAAAAAAGGAGGTTACGTAATCAGGCAAGTTTGGCTTCCTATTTCAAGTTCTTTGATTTTTATTGGAGTTATTATTTTCTGTTTTATCTATGCGATCAAAGTAATTATTAGGCAGAAAGCGCTTTCTGATATCAAAAATGACTTTATCAATAATATGACTCATGAGTTTAAGACCCCACTGGCTACAGTAAGCTTGGCCGTGGAAGCGCTTCAGGATCCCGAACTTTCCTCCCATGACAAATTTAGAAAGCGGTATTTGGGGATCATCAAGGATGAAAATAAACGCTTGGTCGCACAGGTAGAAAACGTTCTTCAGGCTGCCGCATTGGATAAAAATGATTTCAACCTTAAGCTAGAGTCATTAAATCTCTCGGAAATATTAGAATCAACGGTAGACCATTTCGCACTCTTAATCGAAAAACGAGGTGGGGAGATCAAATTCGATAATCACTTGAAAGACGCAGGAATAGAGGGCGATCATTTTCACCTCAGTCATATTTTCAACAACCTGTTGGATAATGCAAATAAATACTCGCCTGATCAGCCAAAAATTGAAATTCAGGTCACCGCTGACTCTGAACAGTTTTTCATCAAAATAAAGGATCACGGCATCGGAATGAGCAAGGATTCCCAGCGTAAGATTTTTGACAAATTCTATCGGGTACCTACTGGGAATATTCACGATGTAAAAGGGTTTGGCTTAGGTTTATCCTACGTCAAAACTATGTTAGAAGCTCACAAAGGTACTATTGCTGTTGCCAGTGAGCCTGGAAAAGGAAGCACATTTACCATTAACTTACCCAAAACACAATGAGTAAAGTCAAACTACTAGTCGTCGAAGACGATCCGAATCTAGGTGATATCCTAAAGGAATACTTGGAAATGAAAGGCTATGAACCCACACTCTGCAGAGATGGTGAGGAAGGCTGGAATAAGTTTAAGAAAGATAAATTCGACCTCTGTCTTTTGGATATTATGATGCCAAAGAAGGATGGATTCACTTTGGCAAAAGAGATCAAGAAGGTTCAGGAAAATCTTCCAATACTATTTTTGACAGCCAAAAATCAAAAGGATGACATCATCGAAGGACTAAAAATCGGTGCAGATGACTACATCACCAAGCCTTTTAGTATGGAAGAATTGCTTCTTCGGATCAATGCAATCCTGAGAAGAACCAAGAAATCGGATGAAGTGACTGCTTTGAAAGTATACAAATTCGGGGATTTCATCCTACACTACGATGAGCAAGTTCTTGAAGGTCCAAAGGGAAGAAATAAACTGACTTCCAAGGAAAACGAGCTGATTCGAATCTTAGCTGCGGAAATGAACAAGCTAGTCAATCGAAGTCATGCCTTGAAACATATCTGGGGAGATGATAGCTACTTCAATGCGCGAAGCATGGATGTGTATTTGAGCAAAATCCGAAAGCTGCTCAGAGACGATCCTAAAGTTCAAATTATCACCGTACATGGTGAAGGATTCAAACTAATCGTCAGCGAAGAGCATTAAACAGTTCTTTCAGGCACAAAGCAATTCATTAAGAAAAGATTGGTTCAAGTCTACCTACGGCAGTTAAATCTTCTGACCTGCCTTCCGGCAGGCAGGCTTGGACCATTTTTATTTTAATTGAACTTTAGTTTTCCTAATGCTCCTGAAGCTTCAATTCCATATTTTTTCCCCCTTTATAAAGTTCCAATTGATGGATTGCCTTTCTTAATTATCCTCCTCGATCAGTGTGGCACCAATTCCATTTCCGGCAGGAAAAATAACTTGATCAACACTGATCTGAACTCCCTTGGCAGGATCATGTGACAAAAGCATGGCTCCATCCATATCTACATAATCCAATAATGGCGCGATATGAGCAATAGCAGTGATACCAATAGAAGATTCAGTCATGCAACCCACCATCGTTTTCATTCCAAGCGATTTTGCCTCCTTCAGCATTCGTAGACCTGGAGTAATGCCTCCAGCTTTCACCAGCTTTACATTGATGGCGTTAAAAAGTCCGTGACATTTCTTGACATCTGACTCCACGATGCAGCTTTCGTCGGCCATTACTGGCAACTTACTTTCTGTAAAAACTCGACGCATACCTTCCAGATCATCCTTCCCAAGTGGCTGCTCCATGAATTCTACCCCAAGCTTGCTCAGCTCACCCGAATAGGCAATTGCTTGATCTGCTGTCCAGGCACAATTGGCATCAATTCGAAATACCGAGTCGGTGTGCTTTCGAAGTTCTCGGATAATTTCCAAGTCATTTTCAGTTCCAAGCTTGATTTTGTAGATCGGCCAGTCCACTTCTTTCATTTTAGATACCATTTTCTCGATGGTGTCTATTCCGATGGTAAAGTTGGTCAATGGGATTTTCTTGGGGTCTAAACCTAATAACTCATATAGTTTCTTGCCCTTTCGCTTCGAGTAAAGGTCCCATGCCGCCATGTCTAAGGCACATTGTGCGAAAGGATTGTCTTTAAAAACTTCCCTGCCGAGTTCCCACAACTGTTCAGGTGTTTCCCAAGCTCTTTTTTCAACAATTGGTCTGACTTTTTCGATACATTCAATCATATTGCCAATCGTCATTCCGTAGAAAGGATTGGTCGTGGACTCTCCTAAGCCGTAAAAACTTGCATCTTCCAGTTTTACGATCAGCGTATCTTGTACATCACGGCTTTGATGGGCAATAGTGAAGGTGTGTTTTAAAGGAAGGTCCTTTACGAAATAGGATAATTTGATAGCCATATATACTGAATTTGAGGCAAATTAAGGCGAATTTTCCTCCCAAGTTGCCTAGATTTACAAATAAATTACTGCGAAAATAAAGATTTATGAAATCAATCCTTAAGCCTTACATTAGCCTTTTTTTGCTGTTTATCCTAGTTAATGTTGGGAATAAAACTGCAATCGCTCAGACGTTCGAGCCGCTTTCAATTTCAGCTTTGGAAGCTGCACAGGAGCGCTACCTCGAGTCAGCCATTACCCACAGAAGGTTCAAACATGCAGACCTCCAACCTTTGATTCAGAAACATGCGGATGCCTTTCAACTGGAAAAATTGGGAGAATCGATTGAAGGGCGAAGTGTTTCTTCTTTGGATTGGGGTACAGGAAAAACGAAAGTGATGCTTTGGTCACAAATGCATGGTAACGAAAGTACCGCGACGATGTCCTTATTTGATCTTTTCAATTTTCTAAAGGCCAGCGGTGATGGTTATGATGAAGTACGTGCACTTTTGAAAGATCAGCTTCAGATCAAGTTCATTCCGATGATCAACCCTGATGGAGCAGAAGCTTTTAAGCGAAGAAATGCGCTGGACATCGATCTCAACCGGGATGCGGTCTCCCAAATTTCGCCAGAGGCGCAAATCCTAAAAAATGCACGAGACGACTTCGAACCAGAATTTGGCTTCAATCTTCACGATCAGCAGATCTACTACAATGTACACAACACGCCAAAGCAAGCGACTATTTCGGTTTTGGCACCAGCTTATAATGAAGCGACAGAGATTAATGCTGTTCGAAAAAGAGCCATGCAAACCATCGCAGGTATGAATGAAGTCCTTCAAAAGGTGATCCCCGGACAGGTAGGAAAGTATGATGACGCTTTCGAACCTCGGGCTTTTGGGGATAATATTCAGAAATGGGGAACGAGCACTATCTTAATCGAGTCGGGAGGATATACCAACGATCCGGAGAAGCAATATATCCGCAAGCTGAATTTTATGATCATTCTGAATGCCCTTCATCAGATCGCGACCAAAGGCTACGAGCAATATACCACCGAGCAGTATTTCGCCATTGGAGATAATGATGTTCAGCTGATGGATTTGATACTTCAAGAAGTGGAAGTTCCGGTTGGTGAAAAATTCTATCCAGTCGATTTAGCGATTAGAAGAAGAGATGTGACAGCTGGCAGCACGTATTATATGAATTCTTCAGTAGAAGATCTTGGCGATATGCAGGTGTATTTTGGAATGGAATCCGTAGATGCTACGGGAATGCGCTATACAGAAGGGAAAGTCTATCAAAGCACTTTTGAATCGATCGATCAAATCACAGCCGCAAAAGCGCTGGAACTTCTCAAAGAAGGCTATCTGGCTGTAAAAGTGAAAAATACTGTCAAAAACACCCTCCATCAGTTACCGATCAACATTTTGGCTAGCACCGAAAAGCTAAGTCAGGGTTGGATGACAGGCGCTACTCCTAACTTCTTTCTGGCGAATGATGGGAAACTGAAATATGCAGTGATCAATGGCTATTTGGTAGATTTAGAGAATCCAAAATCACAGGAATTTAAGCAGCGGGTTTTATAGAGTTAAGCAGGTTAAACCTTCTTAAAACCCGCCTTTGTGGCGATTTTTTTTGTTTCCATGATTTGAGATTCTTATTTTCAATAGACTAATTTTTACCAAATGAGAAAGAACATTCCAGCTATTCTATTTGCTTTGGCCATTATCATTGCGGCATTTATTTTAGGCAATGCAGTCATTAATCGGAATCGCCCTCAGGGCACTATAAACGTCACAGGTCTAGGTGAGAGTAATTTCACTTCTGATCTGATCGTCTGGGAAGGAAATTTTAGTAGGGAAAGCAAAGACTTAACCTCAGCCTATGCTGACCTAGAATCGGATAAAAAAGCGGTCACCACCTATTTGAAATCCAAGGGTATTCCTGAGGATCAACTGATCTTCAATGCCGTTTCCACCAATCCACAGTATCAGCAAAACTATTCCGATGACGGTCGCTTTCTCGGTCAAACTTTCACCGGATACCAATTGAATCAGTCGCTGAAAATCGAATCCAAAGAGGTGGAGAAAGTCGAGAAAATTTCTAGAGAAATCACTGAGTTATTGAATCAGGGAATTACATTTTATTCACAAAATCCGCGCTATTACTACACTGAGCTTGAATCTCTCAAACTAGAAATGATCGCTAAAGCCACGGAAGACGCCACCATCCGAGCCGGCCGGATTTCAGAAAATTCCAAAGGAAGTCTGGGAGATCTGATTTCCGCAAATATGGGGATCTTCCAAATCACTGGTCAAAACTCCGGCGAAGACTATTCTTGGGGTGGCACGTTTAATACAGCCGACAAGAACAAGACCGCTTCAATTACGATGAAGTTGATTTTCGAGATAGACTGAGCAGTTTCAGTTGGCAGTTGGCAGGGAGCAGTAGGCAGTTGGCAGTTGCAAGATCAACTTTTGAGGTCTTTATTATGTAATATTGATCTTTGCTCAAAAGCTTTCATACCTCGAAGGTTTTGATTAGATACTATTGTTTTTTTACCACAAAGGGACACAATGATTTCACCAAGGACGCAAAGTAACCTTTGAGGTCTCTATTGCTAATCTCGGCTTTTATATAAAAACTGACAGACCTCGAAGGTTTTGATTAGACACTAGTAGACCCGTCAAGGTTTCAAAAATCTCAAAGTTGAGATGCCAATCGTTGATTTTCTTACCAATCGGGATTGGACTCGAAGGCTTTGCAACTTGCACATGAAGGTTAAGGTCAAATGAACAAAATAAAATATCATTGCTTTTAAGAGTATGAAAGCTATACTTCTACTTCCTATTCTAATTACCTCGCTTATGCTGTATGATTTTAATTCTAATAGTACCAAATCAGATTGGCAAGTAGTCGATGATGTAGTGATGGGAGGAAGATCCGATGGGAGATTCTCCACCAATGAAGCAGGGCATGGCATCTTCCAAGGCAAAGTCTCTTTAGAAAATAATGGGGGATTCTCATCCCTCCGCCACACACTCAGTGCAACCGTGGGGAATAACACCAAAGTCAGCATCACTTTGAAAGGTGATGGCAAAGTCTATCAGTTTCGAATCAAATCAAGCCTTAACGACAGGCATTCCTATATTTCAGAGTTCCAAACCACAGGCGATTGGCAAGAAGTTGTGATTCCACTTTCTTCGATGTATCCGGCGTTCCGGGGCAGAAAGTTGACCATCCCGAATTTTAATTCTGATCAAATCAGCGAAATTGCTTTTCTAATCGGAAACAAAAAATCCGAATCTTTTCGAATGGAAATTTCCAAAATCGAATTGATCTAGTGCGAATTTTTCAAAATGAAAAGGTCCGAAAAATCCAAAAAGGAAGCTAGTTTACATCCCCGAAATCTCCATCAGGGAACCTATGATCTAGAAGCTTTGATTAGAAGTTCTCCAGAGTTAAAAAGGTATGTATTTGTCAATCCCTATGGAAATCAAACGCTGGATTTCTCTGATCCTGATGGGGTAAAAAGTCTCAGTCGAGCTTTATTAATTCATTTTTACAGAATTAAAACTTGGGATATCCCAGCAGATTTTCTTTGCCCACCTATTCCTGGCCGAGCGGATTACATTCACTATGTCGCAGACTTACTGGCGGAAACTACCCTCAAAAAGATCCCATCAGGTCCGACTGT
>JBDNIP010000726.1:0-2283 GCA_041688245.1 Algoriphagus sp. | reverse complement strand
GGCATACATTGGGCTTTTGACCTCCTCAACCACTGATTTGCCGAGGTGCTCATTTGGATAGCCGATGCGCGTATCCAATCCGGTCATGTATTCAAATAGCTGAGAGATAAACTGCAGCTGTGATCCACCACCGGTCAATACTATACCACCAGCTAACTTCTTATAGTGACCGCTTTGCATGATCTCGTTCTGCACGATCTCGATAATTTCCTCCATTCTAGCTTGGATAATAGAAGCTAGATTTCGGATAGAAATCTCCTTTGGAGGTCTATTTCTCAAGCCCGGAATCGACACGATTTCATTGGGATTCGCTTCTTCTGCAATAGCTTTCCCAAATCGGGTCTTGAGTAATTCTGCCTGATTCTGCATGACCATACATCCTTCTTTGATATCCTTCGTAATGATATTGCCGCCAAGCGGAATCACTGCTGTATGGCGAATAATGCTTTCATAGAAGATTGCAATATCTGTAGTACCGCCACCGATATCTACGATACAAACTCCGGCCTCTTTCTCATCGTCACTCAATACCGAAAGTGAACTTGCCAAAGGCTCTAGAATCAGCTGCTTAGATACTAACTCTGCTCGGCGGACACATCGGTTGATATTATTAATCGCCGTAGTCTGTGCGGTGATGATATGGAAATCCGCTTCCAGACGTGTACCTGACATACCGACGGGATCTTTGATTCCACCTTCGTAATCGACGGTGTAATCTTGTGGCATAACGTGAATAATTGTGTTGCCAGGAGGGACAAGTATATTCTCCATTTCACTGGAGAGTCTGCGTACATCTTCGATGGTGATTTCATCATCCGAAGGCTGACGCATGATACTTCCACTTTGGATTTTGCTTTGAATATGCTGACCTGCTATCCCAACGATCACATCAACAATATTCACATCAGCCATCTCTGCGGCCTCTTCTACTGCTTTTTCTATAGCATGGACAGTCTTGTCTATATTGGTCACCACGCCTCGCTCAACACCGTCTGAGACAGCTTTACCCATGCCAAGCACTTCCAATTTCCCGTATTCATTTTTTCGACCAACAATGACACATATCTTTGTTGTACCAATGTCAAGACCTACGATTAGTTCTCTGTTTTCCATATCCAAGCTTTTATTCACAGACGATTTGATCTTTATATTTTACGCTGACCCGAGCATAAGCATTCCAGCCTTTCTTAGGTAAAATTTCTTTATAGTAGACCGAAATTCGGTCGAACTTATCTCTGATAGCATGTACGTCGCCAAACTCAATAACTTGATTGCCGACTTGCTGATAAAGCCGAATATCATCTGGAGCGTTTAATTCCAATTCGATGATCTGAGCATTCCAAAATTTATCCTCAGTTATGAACTCTATCAAATCCATCAGTTCAGGCATTTCTATCATCACATCACCTTGATCCATTAATCGTTCGGCATAGCGTCCCTCCAAAATCAGTACTCGACTGGTGTAGGAGGTCGAGGTAGGGATTATTTTCCCCTCACTAGTAATGTAGCCATCCGCACCAAATGGCTGCGCGATTCTGGCAATCGGCTGATGTTGCTTAATAGTCAGGTTAAGAATCCCCTTTTGACCTATCATTGCTTGTACGGATTTGACAAAAGAATGACCTCCGATTCGATCTTCTATAGCCTGAATAGGTACTTTCTCCAGCATTTGGCCTACCCTCAGTTCCGGAAATGCATTGGTAAGGATCTTTGAAATCTCGGCTTCCTCAACAAAGTAAACCCCGCTCAATCCCTCAATAGAAATCTCAGCTCCCTGATAAGTTTTATGCAGGGTCTGCTTCTCCACAAAGCCAATAAATCCAATCAGGACCAAACTGAGGACTGTGAAACCAATAATCTTCTTTAAACGAGCCTTGTTCATAGTACAAATCGTTTAGCACGTTCACTTGTCCATTCCGCCAACTTGGGTACTAGTCGATCGACATCGCCGGCTCCAAGAGTTACCAATACTTCTGGATTAGCATTTTCCAAATAGTTGAAAAGCTCCTCTTTCTGAACCAGAGATTTCTTAGTTGCTACAATGTCCTTTAACAACATTGCTGATTCTACGCCAGGGATCGGTAATTCTCTAGCGGGATAGATATCCAATAGGATGACTTCATCTGCCAGAGACAGACTTTCTGAAAATCCAGCTGCAAAATCACGTGTCCGTGAGAACAGATGCGGCTGGAAGATCACAGTTAATTTTTTTACTGGAAACATGGCTCGAACAGAGCTCAGACAAGCCCGGATTTCTTCAGGATGATGCGCATAATCATCAAT
>JBDNIP010000101.1:0-3924 GCA_041688245.1 Algoriphagus sp. | reverse complement strand
CTTACTACCGTAGAGCAGATGCGGGATTTTTTCCAGCAATCGGATCGCATCTATTTCGACGAAGCACCCTGTATTGATTTTGATTTGAGCTCAGCTATTGATCAGAAATGGTTTGAGGAGTTTCGGGCTATGAGCGAACTTTCAGCAGCAGTAAGTCAAGAACAGATCATTCGCAACCTAAAGCTTGTTTTGCCTGATGGAAACATGAAAAATGGTGGGGTCTTGTTCTTTGGATCGGCTCCTGAAGCTTTTATAGAAACGGCAGTTGTCCGCTGTATCGCTTTTGAAGGCAGCAATAAAACCCAGATCATTGACGATAAGCTATTTGGTGGGGCATTGATGAAGCAATATGGACAGGCCATGAATTGGCTCAAAGGTAAGCTTGATGTCCGTACGAAATAGAAGGTGGAGGTCTCAGAAAGGAGATATGGGAGATTCCCGAAACGGTTTTGAAAGAGGTTCTTATCAACGCACTTTCCCACCGTGACTATTACGACAAGGGAGCCAAGATAGCTGTTGAGCTTTTCAAAGATCGGGTGGAGATCAGTAATCCTGGAGGCCTGACCAGTGCGATCTCATTGGTCGATTTTGGTACCAAAAGCCACAGCCGCAATCCCTTGATTTTTGGCTTATTCGTCCGTATCCATATGGTAGAGCAAGTGGGTTCCGGGATTGGCCGAATCAGGGATCTGATGAAAGCCGCCAAGCTTCCGGATCCAGTGTTTAAGACAGAAGGGATGTTTTCAGTTGTTCTCCACAGGACTGCGGAAGAAACTGTGGAGAAGACTGTGGAGAAGACTGTGGAGAAGACTGTGGAGTTGATCTTAACGGAAATGACTAATAATCCCAAAGTTACTATTAGGGAGCTAAGTGAAATAACCGGCCTAACTAGACGTGGAGTCGAGTATAAAATAAAAATGTTGAAGAAAGATGGGTCAATAAAGAGGATTGGAGCAGATAGAGGAGGTCGTTGGAAGGTGATCCCTAATTTAAATAAAAACAACAAGTAATAGGTCAGATTGAATTACGGGGAATGCTTGGTGACTAATCCCTGATATTAGGAGATAAACAAAACATTATGGCAATACCCTCATTCAAAGAAGATCATATATCACAGCTTCCAGCGCTGAAGCTCCTGATGAATATGGGTTGGAGCTATCTATCTCCAGAGCAAGCGCTAGTAGCCAGAGGAGGCAGAATATCGAATGTTTTGCTTGAAACCATTTTAAAGGAACAACTTCAAAACATAAACACCATTGCGTACAAAGGAAAAGAATTTCCATTTTCCGAAAGCAATGTAAACAATGCCATTCTTGCGATTCGTGACCTACCGGTTCAAGATGGTTTTATGGCTTCCAATAAAGCCTTTTACGAACTCGCTACCCTAGGAAGGAGCTTTGAGCAATCGGTTCTTGGGGACAAAAAGAGCTTTTCTTTCCAGTACATAGATTGGAAGAATCCAACTAATAACGCCTATCACGTGTCAGAAGAATTTAGTGTATTGAGAAGCGGAAGTAGTGAGCATTATCGTCCAGATATAGTCCTGTTCATTAATGGTATTCCTGTAGTAGTGATTGAGTGTAAGAGTCCCAATATCAAAGACCCGATTGATAGATCTATAGAGCAACAGCTAAGAAACCAACAGGAAGACGGTATTCGCTCACTTTACCAATATTCCAATCTGGTAATGGGACTGGCAACACATGAAGCTAAATATGCCACCACAGCAACAGAAAAGGAATTTTGGAGCTTTTGGAAAGAACTGTTCAAAACCAAGGCGGAGGAAGCTGCATGGTTGGATAAGTTGCAGGCCTTAAAGAATCAGTCCTTACCCTCCGATGAACAAACTGCGCTCTTTCGAGAACGGTACAAAAACGTATGGGCGTACTTTCAAAACTTAGAAAAAGAAGAACAGTCAGTCACAGAACAGGACAAACTGCTGTATAGCTTTTGTCAGCCAGCACGTCTATTGGATATTTTCTTCAACTTCATTCTGTATGACGATGGGATCAAGAAAGTAACACGGTATCAGCAGTATTTTGCTGTGCATAATACCCTGGCTAAAATCGCAAAGCCTGATAGAGACGGATTGCGAAAAGGCGGGGTGATCTGGCACACACAGGGAAGTGGCAAATCACTGACAATGGTGATGCTGGCGCAGTTGATAGCTACGCATCCAGCCATAAAAAACCCAAAAATTATTTTGGTCACCGATCGCATTGATCTGGACGATCAAATAACCGATACATTTAAAAAATGTCAATTGCCGGTTGAAAATGCCCAGACGGGAAAGCATTTGGTAGAATTGCTTTCAGGTACAGGTGATGCGGTAATTACCACGCTGATTCACAAATTCGAAGCTGCGGTAAATAGAGCCAAAGAGGGTTTTGATTCACCGGACATATTTATACTGGTAGACGAGGGACATCGAAGTCAGTATGGTACATTCAATATCAAAATGCAGAAGGTATTTCCAAAGGGATGCTTCATTGCATTCACGGGTACCCCTTTAATGAAAAAGGAGAAAAGCACCGCTAATAGATTTGGAGGGTTGATTGATGTGTATTCGATTACAGATGCGGTAGCCGATGGCGCCGTAGTTCCGCTGTTGTATGAAGGAAGACACAAGCTAATTGAGGTGAATGAAAAGCCCTTAGACAATTATTTTGATCGGGTTTCAGAACCGCTTACCCCTTATGGAAAAGCAGCGTTGAAACGAAAGTTCAGCTCTACCAATCAACTCAACAAAGCTGAGGAAGTGGTGTATGCCCGAGCCTGGGATATTTCTGATCATTACGAGCAGAACGTGCAGGGTATATTTTTTGGTGGATTAAAAGCGAAAGGTCAATTGGTAGCACCAAATAAAACCACAGCGCTACGCTACCGGGAATTTCTTAAGGAAATAGGCAAAGTAAGCTGCGAAGTCCTTATTTCTGAGCCTGACGTGAGAGAGAACTACGACGATGCTTTTGAAGAAAGCAATGATCGGATATTGAAATTCTGGAAAGCCATGATGGATAAATATGGCAATTCAGAAAACTATGAGAAGTCAGTGGTGAGTTCTTTCAAAAAGCAGGATCACCCCGAGATAATTATTGTTGTGGACAAACTGCTGACAGGATTTGACGCCCCAAATAATTGTGCTATACCTTACCCGACAGCTAAAGGAGCATACGCTATTACAGGCCATCGCCAGAGTGAACCGTTTGGCACCTGGCAAGGAGCATGGCTTGATCATCGACTACTACGGTAACTTGGAGAATCTCGATACAGCGTTGGAGACTTACTCTGGAACGAATCCATACGACATGGATGACTTGGTAGGTGCGCTGACAACTATCGCTGAGGAAATCAAAAAACTGCCTCAGGCACATTCGGAAGTATGGGATATTTTCAAAGCGATCAAGAACAAATATGACGAGCCTGCTTATGAAGAGCTATTGCAAGATGAAGCAGTACGGCATGTTTTTTATGAAAAGGTTTCCGTTTTTGCCCGTTTGCTGAAACTGGCCCTTTCTAGTTTCGAGTACATTAGCGATACCCCCGAGCAGCAAATCAACAAATACAAACTGGATGCCAAGTTCTTTTTGGGCTTAAGAATAGCCGTTAAACGAAGGTACTTTGATGACCTGGAGTATAAGGAATATGAGCCGCAAGTTCAGAAACTCATTGACAAACATATCACGACCGAGGGAGAGATTCTTCGGATCACAGATTTGGTCAATATTTTTGACAAGGGAGAACGAGAGCTTGAGGTAGAGAAAATAGCCAGTAAGGCGGCAAAAGCTGATCACATTGCCAGCAGGACAATAAAGGCAATCAATGTGAAGATGGATGAAGATACTACCTATTACAAAAAGCTATCTAGACTTATCCGGGATACCATTGATGACTATCATCAACACCGCATGTCGGAGGCAGACT
>JBDNIP010000725.1:0-1300 GCA_041688245.1 Algoriphagus sp. | reverse complement strand
CTTTAAATTTCTCGAAGTCATTCAAGTTTTCCTGTTCAAACAGCGTGATTTTACTTTCGTCGCCTATAGACTTGGATCCAAACCATCTTAAGCTGAGTTTCTCTTCCAATCGAATCAGGGATCCAAACTTATGAGCATTCTGAAGATCCGCCCATAGATCCTCTATAATTTTCTGATGACGCTCTGGGAGATTTACCTCGCTACTAAACAGATAAGAAACCTCTTCAAAATCAGGCAGGAAAAAATCAGAACTAACGACATTGAAAAAATCAATATGAATAGATTTCCGTTTTCTCTTAGCCTTGATCAGCAAGCCCAACTGTGCCAACTGTATTGCTCGGTCGTCCAAATCCACCCCATGCAAGTTGTGCTCGATGATCCACTTGGGAATATCCTTGTCTTCATAGTCCGCCCCGTAATTATCAATCTGATCGAGATACAGATCATAAAACAGGTCAAAGCTGTAAAGCAGGAAAATGCCTGAACCGTTTGATGGATCGATCAGCCGAATCTCATGAAGCGGTTTGATCGCCCTTGTACTTTTCTTTGGTGCATTGGCGATGGCATACTTGTTTCGGATTTCGCTATCAGGATACATTTCCAGATAAAGCTTACCCAAGCTATTATCTACCAAAAACTTCACCACCCACTTGGGTGTATAGACTTGACTTTGGATCGAGACTTTGTTGTATTCAGTCTTGCCTCCATCTTCCTTGTGCTGTTTCTTTTTGTGACTGTTGTAGCTTTCGTAGAGCCAACCCAATACATCGTCACTTTTCCAAACCTCCGGCTCTACTTGGGAATCTTCCTCTACCTGATTGAATAACTGAACGATCTCTTGCAGCTCCAAGGCCGTCGGCAAGAGGTGATACGGATGCTCCAATGCAAACAATGGAATATCCCTACCCAAGTCTGACAACTGGTTTTCAAAAAATGACAGCAAACCATCGGCATCCTGATTTCTTCCCTCGGGATGGCTTTCCAGCCAAGCAAAGTGCGCAAAGGAGCGGTCTCCATATTGATTCCGCTTGGTCACTACTTCAGGAATAAGTACATGCGCTTCCATGACCTTTAGTGCAGCGATTCGATTAAAAAGCGTAAAGGTGAATTCATCTACCAGCTTTTCGAAAGCCAATGCCACCGTGCCTGTTTCCTTGACGAAGACTTCCCTGATTTCATCGATCCGCCTCCGGTCTTTTTTAAACTCTTCCAGAATAGCTGCGATCGGCTGAACCCCATTGGGACTGATCCCCATCCTTCCCAGCTTATTGGTGATGGCACGCTCTATAGACTCCCGAAT
>JBDNIP010000724.1:0-4045 GCA_041688245.1 Algoriphagus sp. | reverse complement strand
TTTCAGGCAGGAAAGGATGTCTATTGGGAAAAACCACTTTCCTGTTCTGTACGAGAAGGTCAGTTGATGCTGGCTTCTCAGATTGAACACAACAAAATCTTTCAGCTTGGCACGCAAATTCATGCAGGTGATAATTATCATCGGGTGGCTGAAATCATACAATCAGGGGAATTAGGCAAAATCAAAACTGTCCGCCTTTGGAAAACTGGCGAGCCTCCTTTAATTCAAAGTCTCACCCATCAGACCCCGCCTCCTAATTTTAATTGGGATATGTGGCTGGGACCGGCTCCTTATTCAGAATATGCTCCAGAAAAATGTCATTTCAACTACCGCTATTTTATGGATTATTCAGGGGGAGTTTTTCAGGATTTCTGGTGTCATATAGCAGATGTGGTCTGGTTGTCAATTGCACCAAGCGGATTGAAGTCAATAAGCGCAAACGGATAAAAATCGGATGGAATGGGAGATACTCCTAAGTGGCTCGATGTGGATTTCAAGTTCAGCGAACTAGACCTCCATTGGACTTCCACAGTACCCGATGTGCCAGGCGCAGAAGGAAAAGGGATAGGCGCTTTTTTCGAAGGAACAAAGGGTACGTTGGTTTGCGACTATAGCAATAGGGAAATACGGATAGATGGCCAGGTGTTGAGTGATATTCCTGAAATCCCAAAATCTATAACCCGATCACCTGGTCATCAGCAAAACTTCATCGATTCGGTTAAATCCCGTCAGCAACCTGAATCCAAACTGGAGTATGCCCGTCAAATGACCCTTCCGATGCATTTGGCAATGATTTCTTACAAATTGCAGAAACCATTGAAGTGGGATTCGAAGCGGGAGCTTTTCAAGAAAGATGCTGCCGCTAATGGACTTCTTTGGCGGCCTTATCGGGAGAAGTGGAATTTGATCGGAGCATAATTTATTCATCTTCTTGTGACGTTTATAAAACCCAACCAACAGTATGGATAGCTATATACTTATACTGCGAAGGGGAATGCGTGGGAATTCAGGGCCTCGGAAAATATGCCCCCACTTTGGGTCTTAAGAGAGCTGCTCTCAATGAAAAGAATTGAGTTTGCAACGGTCAAAAAAACAGTAAGTTTTCTAGGTGTGTACTGCACAGGAAGCAATACTGGTAAGTGCCAATTCAGCAATATATTGATCGGACTTTCTAGATGAATTTAAAGAAAAATGGTAAAATTCACTGATTCAGATAGCTGTAAGGACTATTCCCTGTCTACCGTCACTTATTTTTTTGACACACTTTTTTGGGTGAATAATCCAGAGCTGTTCATCATTGGCTAAGAAAGCTAGCAGCTGGTCAAATACCATACTGAGGTCTCTAGGTGATTAGACAAATCCAAGAAGGAAATCAGGTTTTTTCTCCAAATCAATTAAACTAGCCTTTTGCCAAGATTTAAGCTTGGGGTCAGACTCAGGAGGTGAATTCCAGACTTGAATGTTCAATCCTTATTTCCAAGTCATTCTTTTTTATGTATATCCGCAATTGCATCAGCAAAGGACAAAAAGTATTTTAATATGTGCTAAACACCAGCAAGCCGGTTATTTCGCCTCCCGTCGTGGAACTACCTGGGCTTGACGGGGCTGCCTCGCCTTGGAGGGTTTTCCCGCTAGTTGAGCAAAGTAAAGGAGGCCACTGGTATTATTTCGGATAATCAGATTTTCTTTAATGGCTCGTCCATAGTGATGAGGTGTTGTATTTAAAATTAATGGATATAATCTCAATTTGGAGTCTGATTTGGTGGCTTTTCTGTAATTTCAAACTCTAAATACCGAATAAATGCGCCTTTTAGTTACGATTTTCCCACTTCTGTTTTCTATAAATTTTGCTTTTTCCCAGCAATATGATTCGATTTATAGTGGACCTATTACGATTAAAGAGATCAAGAAAGACAAGTTTCAAGAACTAAGCGGAATAGCCTTTAGCAAGGTTCATCCCGCGGTATTCTATGGACATACCGATAGTGGAGGAGAGGCAGCGGTTTATATGTTTAATTCGAAAGGGGAGGAGCTAGGTAAGATCGCGCTTGACAAAGCTGAAAATCGTGACTGGGAAGATATCGCTGTAGGTCCAGGACCAGATGGTAAATCCTATATATACGTTGGTGAGATCGGTGATAATGCCGCAGTTCATGATGAAATTATTATTTACAGATTTCCAGAACCAGAAAAATTAAAATCGGAATCAAAGGTGAAGCCGGAAAAAATCAAATTGACTTACCCGGGAGGTTCAAGAGACGCAGAGACTTTAATGGTAGACCCAATCTCGGGGGATATTTATATTATCTCGAAGCGTGATAAGAAAAATAGCATTTATTGTCTTCCTGCTGCCCGATTTATGGATAAAGAAGCAGTTTTGGAAAGGGTAGGTGAACTGAATATTACAAGCTCAGTAGGCGGGGATATCTCTTCTGATGGAAGTCAGATTCTGATCAAGACCTATCAGAATGTCTATTATTGGACGAAAAAATCCGGCGAATCTATCGTGCAAGCATTAATGCGAGAACCAACAATACTCCTTTATAATCCCGAGCCTCAAGGTGAGGCAATCGGATTTCAGCTAGATGGAAGCGCATATTTTACCATCAGCGAAAAGCGTTTTGATATCAGTCCTACACTTTATCGCTATGAAAGAAGAAATTAATAAGCAGATAAGTCCACATATTTTGATGGTTAGACCAGCTAATTTCGGGTTTAACCCTGAAACGGCTGAGAGCAATTTTTACCAACAAAAAGACGAGCGAAACACCAGTGTGATTCGTGAGCTGGCAAGAACCGAATTTGATGGTTTTGTAGCCTTGTTGAGAGATCAGGGTGTGAATGTTATTGTCATTGAGGATAGTGAGGAGCCTGCGAAGACCGATGCTGTTTTTCCAAATAATTGGTTCAGTGCACACGCTGACGGCAAACTGCTTTTGTACCCTATGTATTCATCCAATCGACGATTGGAGCGGAGAAAAGAGTTGATTGAAGAGTTGATGCGCCTCAATTTTAGAGTTGGGGAAATTGTTGATTTGAGCTTTTTCGAGCGAGATGGACAATTTCTAGAAGGAACAGGAAGCATGGTGATGGATCACAAGTCGAAGCTTATTTATGCAGGTTATTCTGAACGTACACACCCCTTGCCTCTGGATTATGTCGCAAAACTATTGGGTTATGAGGTGGTGGGTTTTAATGCTGTCCAAGAGATCGATAGTAAAATATCACCGATTTATCATACCAACGTGATGATGCATGTGGGGACAGATCTGGCAGTGATTTGCCTGGATAGTATTCCAAAAGCCAGTGAAAAACTGAAAGTGCAGCGGAAGCTCTCTGAATCAGGTAAGAAAATCGTCCCAATTATGGCTAAGCAGAAATTTAATTTTGCCGGAAATATGCTTGAAGTCAGTAACGATGGCGGAGAGAAATTCACAGTCATGTCTCAAGTGGCATTGGATTCGCTGAATGTTGGCCAGATTCAATTGATTGAAAAATATACTACGATCATTAGTCCGAACATTCCAACTATCGAAAAGCTTGGTGGAGGCTCGGCAAGATGTATGATGGCTGAGATTTTTTTACCGAAGGGCTGAGTTCTTTACCACGGAGGATTTAAAAGTTTTTTTTCAAACAGCATAGTTCATATAAAGAACATAAGACTAAAACCTATCACCAACGTGAGTGTATCCAATCACGATTTGCATTGATCGAATAAGGTTACCGTTCGTGAAAACACGAACGGCGGCGCAAACTAGCAAGTAATAGCGCTGAAGGCGCGATATATATCAGCCATGGGTGTCAGCCCATGGTTTGGATAGTTGAAGTTGATCCCGGGTTTTGGCAGGAGTGACGCCAATCGGGAGAATGAGGGTTCGCCAAAACGGTTTGATGATAATTTTTAACCGAGATTTCATGTTTTTTTCAAACAGCATAGTTCACATAGCGAACAGTAGCTTAAAACCTATCGGCAATGTGAGTGTATCCAATCACGATTTGCATTGATCGAATAAGGTTACCCTTCGTGAAGACAGGAACGGCGGCG
>JBDNIP010000100.1:0-3265 GCA_041688245.1 Algoriphagus sp. | reverse complement strand
TCTGAAATCTCAACCTCAGATCTGATTGAATCTTGACACGTTGTAACTGATCGAGTTAAGTTCAACCATATAAAATTCAAGCTTTTATGAATTATCCTTCTAGCTAATTAGGAAAAATCTCAACCTATAACCGCTTTAAATCATGAAACAAACCCTCTCCATAAGCCTGATTCTTTTACTGATCACTTTCTCTGGCTTTGACAGCCCACAGCAAAAGATTCTAATCATAGGTGATTCCATTTCCATTGGCTACACGCCTTATGTTTGGAAGTATTTTCAGGGAAAAGCTATGGTTACTCATAATCCTGGGAATGGACAGCATACTGGAACTGGTTTGGAGAAAATCGAAGAGTGGATTGGAGATGAAGATTGGGATTTGATTCAGCTGAATTGGGGGCTTTGGGATTTGGTATATCGGCATCCTGACTCCAAGGCCAATGGAAATCGAGATAAGGTCAACGGCAAGGTTACTTTTACCATTGATCAATATGCTTCGAACTTAGATTCATTAATCAGCAAGATCAAAGAATTGACTGATGCAAAATTGATTTTTGTAACAACATCTTATGTGCCAGAGGAGGAAACCGGTAGGTTATCTTCAGACCCTGAAAAATATAATGCTGCTGCAAAAGCAGTCATGCAAAAGCATGGTGTTGCAGTGAATGATATTTACGAAGATTCAAAAGCTATTCACAAAGCGCATGGAATAGGAATTGGTGATGTCCACTATACCGAAAAAGGAAGTGTAGAACTTGGGAAATTGATTGTAGGCTTTATGGAAAAAGAATTGAATAGGACAAATCCTATTGCTCTTTCAGATGAAAAACAGATTCAAATTCTGATTCAGGATTCCTTCGACTCTCTTTTTTCAGCTTTCAATGAAGACTTGATTCTCGATTACTACACCGAAGATTTCCTGCTCTTGGAGCAAGGCGAGATTTGGGACATTGAATTCATCCGAAATTATTTCAAAAAGGCAAAATCAAACACGTCAATCCCAGTCCGAACCAATCGTTTTGAATTCATCACTACTAACGTGGAAGGAAACAGAGCTTGGGTAGCATACCAAAATTATGCAACCAGCAGCAGACCCGGTCAGGAACCTAGCAATCGTCACTGGCTGGAAAGCGCTACGGCAGTTCGGACTGCAAAAGGGTGGAGGTTGGAGATGTTGCATTCCACACGAGTAGAAGAATAGTCAAAAACCAAGTGGGCTGACATCCATATTCAAAAGCTACAATCCATACAAAAAAAATGAATAAGTTTAGACTTGCCTTAGACTGGACCGCCAACAGCAACCACATAGGTTTTTATGTGGCTCTGGAAAAAGGCTTTTACCGAGATTTGGAGCTAGAAGTAGAATTGCTCACACCGGATCAGGACGACTATCAGCTGACACCTGCCAAAAAGGTGGAACTCGGAATAGCTGATCTAGCGCTTTGCCCGATGGAAAGCATATTGAGCTACCGGACGAAAGCTAATCCATTTCCGCTGCTCGCAATAGCTGCAGTGCTTCAGGAGGATTTGAGCGCAATCGTGTCACTGGCTGACAAAGGATTTGAAAGTCCCAAGGCATTGGATCAAAAAAGTTATGCATCCTACAAGGCTAGATACGAAGATGAAATTGTCAGGAAAATGATTCAGAACGATGGCGGTAGTGGTGAGATTGAGTTGCTCTATCCAGACAAATTGGGGATTTGGAATACCTTGGTTGAAGGAAAAGCAGATTCTACATGGATTTTTATGAATTGGGAAGGGTTGCAGGCAAAAGCTAAAGGTATTGAGTTGACTCATTTCCGGTTGAAAGATTATGGTATTCCATATTCCTATTCTCCTGTCATCGTCGTAAATGAGGCGTCATTAGAAGCTATGAATTCCCAATACAGATCTTTTTTGGCAGCAAGCAGAAAAGGCTTTGTATTCGCCCAAAATAATCCAAAGGAAGCAACAGAGACACTATTTCCACATATTGATGCCGATTACCGAGAAATGGACTTGGAGGCTAGCGTGCGAATGACGACAGCAGCCATGGGAAGCCAAGCCGACTGGGGAAAAATGGATTATAAGAATATTCAGGAGTATTTGGATTGGTTGCAAAGCAGCGGGTTATTACCGGAAAAGTTTGAACCAGAGCAGCTAGCAATCAATTCCTTGTTGTAATTGCCACACAAAAATTGTGGGGGGAGAATAGAAATGGTGGGAAAAAGGTAGAAAAATAAATCAATCAACAGCTATCCATATTTTGTCTCGCTGGGACGATTCTAATACCAGCTATAAATGGTTGGGAAATATGTGATAGAAAACCAATCCTGAAATTTCTTTGTGTGTCCCGGTATCACCCTTTTGTTATTCGCGTTAAACAAATTCCTGAATTATCATCAAAAAAATAGGTTCAAGCCTGACAGCTTGAACCTATTTTTTTCTTTTACACTTCCGTAAAACATTATGTTCTGGTGGTAGACTAGCCAAAATCTCAACCGAAAAGCTTTTCTAAAATCTTGTAGGTAATCAAATAAGTAGGCCTCACACCTTCCATTCCTAAAGCTCCAGAAGCCAAGGTACTTCCTGTCTCCAGTGGATTATCAGAAGCGTAATAGGCATACAATACTTTGACATTAGCACGTATACTTCTTCGAATTTTAGAAGCTGATTGAATCGCTTTTTGATAATGTGCACCTTCCATTTCTAATCCTACTGCATTCCATGAGGACTCCATGAAATAAGTTAAAACATCTCTATTCTGAAGTGATGTACCTAATACGGTAACCATCGAACCCGAATAAACACCCAGTCCAAATCCTTCAAAATCTGATTTTTTGAACTCATTTTTGAAAGGATAATTATCAGCTGTCCCTTCAAAAACATGTGAATTGGGAATCATAAGATCACTTTTTCCTCCATAAAGGATCCCAGCTTTTCCCATGATTGAGGTAGAAACCACATCAAGTGCAATAGTTTTTTTTCCTTGTTGATAAGGTTTCAATAGCTCATCAAAACACTCATAAGCCTGTTCTCCAAAAGCATAATCCATGACCACAAATACAGGACGTTCAGACTTGTCTTTTGGTAAAACTACCCCGGGAATCAACTCATCTTTTTCCAAAAGTGCGGTATCTATAACCTGAGCTCCGATATTGGTACCAGACTCATCGGGAAGGTTGATAAAACCATGTGCCGAGGCGTATTCTTCGATTGCCTTTCCTTGATGACCTTTGGTATTGGTACTGATAGCCATGACCACATCTTCCAAGGCTTGGTAATCGCT
>JBDNIP010000723.1:0-3819 GCA_041688245.1 Algoriphagus sp. | reverse complement strand
TGTTTTTTAAGGCTGGAGCCTGTAGGCGAATACGCATTGAATGCCTTTGTAGCTATTTCCTGACTTCCTCTATCTCATTAGTTGCTTTTGGACTTTTTAGATTCCTACTTTTCATGTTTCAAAGCTTCTTTTCCGCTCCTGTAACGATTTTAAGTATTGGGTCCCCCCCTCCTAAAGCTGATGAATAGTAAGGCCAGAAAGAAATAAGGGTACGGATTTTCGACGTGCATAGCCTGATTTAAGATTATGCCAAAAAATAAGATTTTGTCCGTCTTAATCTTCCTTGACCTGGGCTTCTTTCCAAACATAAAAAAAGCCTTGCCGGATTACTCATCCGGCAAGGCTTTTTATGGTATTGGTGATAGATCAGCGCTTCACCGGCTGTTCTGGATGGCAGGAATAGTTAGAACTTCCGATACTTGGCAGTCAAGAACTTATTTGCCTTCTTCTCCGCAAACTTTGCTTTTTTGCTATCCCAATTCAGGGTTTCATTAGGGAAACGACCGGCGATCACACCCAGAAGAATCGTCTCAGTTAATTTTGCAGAATACTCAAATGGAGCAGTCGTCTCACCTTTTCCAAGACATGCATCCACAAACTGATGGTAATGCTTCTTACTTTCAGAAGCATAATCTTTGACCGGTTTGCCAAGGTTGAACGACTCAATATCCATCTCGACATACTCCCCATCGACTATTTTACGTGGCAGTTGCTGGAAATGTGGTAATAATAAGCGTCCATTTTCCCCGATAAACATCGCCCCCTGATCAGGAAGCTCCTCCCCATTTGGAAGCATCAATTCCTCGTGCTTTGGCGGCGCGCCCTGACCATCATACCATACCCACTTTAAGGTTTCAGCGGTATACTTAGTGGCGGGGAATTCATAGGTCACGGTATTGTTCACTGGATATCCAAAACCATTTGGCTCTCGACATTCGTTGACGATGGTTTGTGGCACATCAAGTTCCAGTGCATTGTAAGGTGTGTCAAAAATATGTACTCCCATATCCCCAAGGGTACCGCATCCGTAATCCACAAGCTGTCTCCAATTCCCGGGATGATATACTTCCTCTTTGAACGGGCGTGCTGCAGAAGTCCCAAGCCATAAGTCCCAGTCCAAACCAGCTGGAATCGGATCGCTGCCAACAGGTGCGGGTCCATCATAACCCCAGTTTTTTGGAGACCAAGCACGAACGGTGTGAACTTTACCGATAACCCCAGATTGGATCAAGAGCGTAGCTAATTTGTAATCGTAAAATGAGTGAACTTGAATACCCATTTGAGTCACCAAGTTATTCTTCTTTGCCAAGGCCTTCATCTTCCGAGCCTCAGTCACATGGTGAGTCAATGGTTTTTGGCAGTAAACTGGCTTGTCTAGCTTCATCGCCATGATCGAAGCAGGTGCATGCGTATGATCAGGCGTAGAGATAATAACCGCATCAACTGATTTTTCCATTTCTTTTAGCATAATGCGATAATCCGAGTAGGTTTTCGCATTCGGGAAAAGCTTGGATGCGGTAGCAAGGTTGTTGCTATCGACATCACAAAGTGCAGCCACATCGACCATTGCATGTGAAGAAATGGCTTTTAGATCTTCCAGCCCCATATTTCCTACTCCAATGTGCGCGGTTCGAAGTCGGCCACCTGCTTTGATATTCGCAAAGGCAGCAGGAGATAGCGCTAATCCGAACAATCCCAGACTGGTTTTCTTAATGAAATCCCTCCGCTGAATAAATGTGATTTTCTTACTCATTTTCGTTTTATGTTAAATGCTTATAATTTTTTTATTTACAAAACCGATATTTCATCAGTAGATAGCGGTGAACTATTTAAGCTAAAATACAGATGAATAACAGGTTAAATTAAATTCTCTTCAGTCACTCGTGTATAGACTGGTAAAGCCTCATTCGCCAGTCTTTTCTCTCCAATCTCTTTTCTCTCCTGTCCTATCCCGCTTCTTATAATTCTTTAATTCTAATATTTTTGAAATGCGCTACATCACCATGACCTAAGAATCCAATATGCCCTTGGGATCGCTGCAAGCCGGGGTGATCTTTATGATCCAGTGTCCCATCTTTACTAGCCTCCAGATAATCTCCCTCCAAAATTACTTCACCATTAAGTACAATTTTGATTTTAGGATGCTTGACAATTACTTCCTGCTGATTCCATTCGCCTACCGGTTTGAGAAAACCTTTTTTTGCTGGGATGACGCCATAGACTGAACCGTGAAATTGATAGACTTCCAAGTCATTGTATTTCGAGGCGGTATTATCCAAAATCTGAAGCTCCTTTCCCACATAGGCTGCATCGCCTTCCAAAGGCGTGTGGATTCCCAAACCGTTATTCGCTCCGGGAGTCAATTGAAACTCAAATCGAAGATTAAAATCTCCATACTCCTTTTCAGTATACAGATTTCCTCCTCCTTTACCTTTAGGATCAATGATAATCATTCCATTCTCTGCCCGGTAAGAACTTTTATTACCTACCCATCCGTCTAGATTTTCTCCGTTGAAAAGCGAAACGAAGTCCTTTTCTTTAGCGACTTTTTGCGCCATAGCAGGGCCAAAGCCAAAAATTAACAGCGAAAACCCAATGTAAATGAGTACTTTTTTCATAATATAAATGACTAATAATGACGTAAAAGCATGAGATTTAAGACTTGCAAGATAGTATATCGACCTAATTTTACACTTGAAAACTTATATAAAAAATTTATTTACTTGAATGGAGGTTTATGGAATTTTTCGGAGAAGAAATTTGGTTTTTCTGATCATTCACATCGTTCACGTCATTAGACTAGTTCCTGCTCCATTTTGAGACTTTGTAAGCGATTTCGTCATTGCAAAAGACACCAGCGCCATCCGCTTTCAATCATTTGATAACAGTCATCAGTCATCAAGCACCGGACACCGGACACTAAACATCGAACACCAAACACCCGACATCGGTCATCGGTCATCCAACACCCTACATCAAACATCGGTCATCCAACACCCGACACCCGACATCGGAAATAAAACATCGGACAAAAAACACCCTACATCGGACATCAAGCCTCGGTCATCCAACATCCCACGTCAAACATCATAAATTCTCTTACTCGCTTTTAATCGACTCCACCGGATTCGCTGTGGCGGATTTCCAAGATTGAATTGATACTGTCATCCAAGCGATAACCAAGGAAATCGACGCCGTTCCCAAGAAGAACCAGATAGATATCGGGACTTTATTAGCGAATTGGCTCAGCCACTCATTCATCAGATAATAGCCAATTGGTAAGGCGATCAACATCGCAATTCCAACCGGAATCAAGAATTCGAGGGAAAGCTTTTGAATAATTCCGAATACGGAAGCACCCAGTACTTTGCGAATCCCAATTTCTTTTCGCTTGCTCTCGGCAGTGAAAATCGATAATCCAAGCAATCCCAAACAAGAGATAAAGAGCGTAAGGAATGCAAAAGCTCCAAGAATATTACCAATTCTGGCCTCTTGCTCATATTGCAAGGCAATAGTGGTATCCACGAAATTGTAGTCAAATGGAGCTCCAGGTAATAATTCCTTCCATTTCGATTTCAAAGCTTCCAATTCTTGAGCTCCGAAATTATGAGTAACCCGCAACAGCAAATACCGACTTGCATCAAATGCGGCTGTTTTTGAAGGAAAATAAACGGTAGGCACGATATCATCTTTGAGGTTTTGAGTATGATAGTCTGCCACTACTCCAACTACATTTCCATTATAATCGGAAAAGAGCTCTCCGTTTTCCTCGGTATAAACTCGGATCCCCATTCCCAAAGCTTGCGCTGGATTTTTCTT
>JBDNIP010000722.1:0-6183 GCA_041688245.1 Algoriphagus sp. | reverse complement strand
CAGAAAATTTTTGAACTCGGCTCTTAGTCGGTTTAGCCATACACTGCTGTTTTTTTCTCTTAGATTTTGAAATTATTCATGCCATTTTAATACCTATATCCTCAATAGTGTCAGTAAAATGCTGAAAATGACTTATTATACGGTAAGTACGATGAATGCCGGAACTCCAGCCATCCATCATCGACCAACTCCATTTTGATGGTTCCTCTTGCTCATAAAGCAAATAAAACTAAGTTCTCCTCATCACTGCGAGTAACTGCAATAGTTATTCAATAAAAATTAGGCACCTTTAATTTACAATTAAAGACAAAAAATTCCATTAGTTTGCAGTCAAGTAACCAATCAGCGGAAATATTCTTTGTTGGAATCGCTAACAATGGGATTTTTGAGTTTTAAAATGAGCTGCGATCAGAAAAAACGTAAAAACTAAATTAAAAGCTTAATTAAGTCTTTCTTAAAACACTAGAATCTTCAGCATGTTACTGAACTAATTTAACGTTTAAACAAATATAATTTGAAGAAAATATTTATAGTTGAAGATGATGAGGAATTTGCTGAAAATATCGAAACCATCATGGATTTACTCGGGTATTCGGTAGTGGGTAAAGAAAGTAATGGTGAAAAGTCAATTAATTTAATTTTTAATTTGATGCCCGACCTTATTTTATTGGATCTAATGCTGTCGGGGAATTTAAGTGGAATTGATGTTGCACTTAAGATCAGGGAATTTACTCAAATACCAATTGTTTTTATAACTGGATATTCAGATAAAGGTTACCTGGAAAATATCGCTCTTCTGGAAGGCAATTACTTCATACATAAGCCATTCTCAAATGAAATGCTTAGTTCGATTGTTTATTTAGCAATTTTCAAACATAAAGCTAGTTTAAAAATAACCAATACTTTAAATATCAGAGATAAAGGATTTATTGTTCCGATAAAAGTGGAGGAGATTTTAATATTGAAGGCAGACGGCTTGTACACACGGATCTATACTCGTCAAAAGCAATATATAGTCAGGGATATTTTGAAAGATGTTTCAGCTAAGCTATCCGTTAACATTTTTATAAGAATACATAAATCTTATATTATAAATATTGATCATGTTACATCATTTAATTCAAAGTATGTCACGTTGTTGGATTATATTGTTCCTATCCGACGCGGCTATTTTAAAGAATTTTCGCAGCTTCTAAATAATAGATTTCAAAATTAATATATATTTTTTACTTACTTTTAAGTATTCCCATGATATCTATAACTTAATTTAATTTCTTAACTAGTGAGAATACCTAGCAATGAAAATAAATTAACTAATGGACGGCCGAAGTATAAGTACAGTTTGTGTTAATCATATATTATTTTCTTTGTTTTACTAGTTTCACTCCAAATACGCTGGTTAGATTTTTTTTAAAAAAATTGTGATATATTCTCTTATATTTTAATCTGAATTATTTATTTTTTAGTATTCAATTTTAAAAAATTACTCCGAAATATACTAATATTATAACCGTTTTAATTCTGCAAATAGGTACTACTAACTAGTTATAAAAAGTTATTTAACTTATAATAAGGATTCTACCGCAAGTTTAATGGATAAATCAGGAGTTAGGTATTATTTTAATTTAGTTGATTCTTCTAAAGCTCAGTAAATCAGCCAATATATGATTTTAGTAAACGGCACGTTTCCTATATTAAGTCATTTTATGTATATGTTCCACTAACTTAAGGGCAGAACCTATTTTATTTTCAAGGACGGTGATCTCATCATCAATAAGGAGTATTTTTCCTTTCAGATGGTATAGCTATAGAGATGGTAGTACCTTGATTTTCATTACTTACAAGTTCTATTATCGCCCCTATTAGAATTGAAAATTCTTTTACTATATTGAGGCCAAGCCCACTTCCCTTAATGTCAGCAACGTTCTTTCCCCTGTAAAATGCATTAAATATATTTTTTTGGTCTTGTTCTGGAATGCCGATACCATGATCTTTTACTTGAATTAAGAAAGAATTGGAGTTATTAGTGACAGTTAATTCTACTGGTTTGGACTTTTCCGGAGAGTATTTCAGCGCATTCTCCACTAAATTTTTGAGTATATGAGCCAATAGTAATGGATTTGTTGTTATTTCAAAATCTCTATTCGGCACTTTGAGTAGTAGTTGATTATGCATTTCCTCTTCTGAAAAATATTCGGCAATTAATTCTTTTAAGAAGTTTAAGAAGTGAAATTTTTCAAATTGTTCGTTTTGTTGTGAGCTACTGTGTATTTCCAATAGTAGGATGTCAGAGGTGATTTTACCTAGTTTCTTTGTTTGATTAGAAATCCGTTCTACATGGGTATTCACTTTTTGTATCACATTTTCGTCGATGCCGTTAGTTATGTTGAAAGAGATGATTTCTGCACTGCTCAAAATTGTCGCCAGTGGAGTTCTAAATTCATGTGAGGCTATGGAAATGAACCGAGATTTCAATTCGCTGATGGTTTTCTCTTTTGCCAAAGATTTTTTCAATTGTACTATTACTTCTTCCCTCACGGTCACATCTCTACCGTTCACCACATATCCTGTAATTACATTGTTTTCGTCCATTAGTGCTTGAATGGTTGACTCGACCATCAAGCGTTTGTCATTCGCCTTATTCGGTACATGCATAAGTAGCTGTAACTTTCCATTTGTGACTGTACGTGCTGTTATAAATTGCTCGAAATAATTTTTTGATTCTGTTCCAATTATTTCTTCAGCCGAATAGCCAAACTCTCTTTCGATGGAAAGTGATACATAGGTGAAAGTTTTATCTTTATCAAGTAGGACTACAAAATCAGTGGAATTTTGTGCAATAGTGCGGTACTTGTCTTCCATTTTATTTTTTTCATTTACTATTCTTAATTCTCCGATCATATTGGCATAAGCCACAATTATGTGCTCAAAAAAGGAAGCATCCTTGAGGGAATAGTCAGATTTCTTATTGGCAAAACCCATCATACTAAATTTCTTACCACCTTAGATGCAAGTGATAAACGGACCACATTCGTATAGAAAAAGCCCAGCCTAAAGGTTTGGCCCTAGTGCCAAACCTTTAGGCTGGGCTGATGAAGAAAACATCCTGTTTTTGGGTCGCAAAACTTAACAAGTATGATGCAGTCATCACTATTGGAAAGGTATGAAATTTTCGCTTTCAAGAAACTGGGAAGCTGTAATTCTGAAATTAGCCAGGACGCCAGACAGGGATAAGTCCACCATAAGCAGGGAGCTGAAAAGGAATGCAGACAGGCGCAATAAGCATTACCAACCCGAGCTGGCATACAGAAAGGCTGCCCACAAACACTGGCAGAAGAATAAGTACGAGGCTGTTGCTGCCCAGATACAGGAAAAATCATCTATTGGCTGGAAAAGGACTATAGTCCTGGACAACTAAAAGGGAATGCGGTCAACAACAAACGCCCCCTGCGCGTCAATAGCGCGGATAGATCAGTTCATATGGCAGGACAAGAAGTAAGGCAGCGGATTGATTCCCAATAGGACCTGTATAAGCCAGCGTCCTGAGGCAGTTGACAAAAAGAGCAGGATTGGGGACCTGGAAATGGATCTGATCATTGGGAAAGGACACAGAGGAGCTCTGTTGATCATAAATGACAGGGCTACCAGAGTACTTAGTATGGGGTAGCTAAAGGGGAAAGAAGCGGTGGATACAGCAAAAAAAGCCATAGCCTTTTTGGAAGACGCTGCTCCCTTTTTGCGTACCGCATTTACCACAGACAATGGAAAGGAATTCGCAAACCATGAGAAAATTGCCGAACGGCTGAGAATTAGTTTTTGCTTTGCAAAGCCTTACGACAGTTGGAAAAGCGATGCAAATGAAAATTTGAATGGACCAGTCAGGCAGTATTCCCCCGGGGAAACCAACTTGGCCGACATGGATAAACAGCCCGTCAAAGTGGCGAAAAATATATTGAACAACAGCCCCAGAAAAAGCGATGGTTTTAAATCACCTAATGAGGTTTTTGCAGCAGCCATCAACAATGAAGGAAAAGTTGCATTTATACCTTGAATCCACCGTTTGAATAGGAAGGTGTAATTGCATCCGACTACTGTACGCGTTAGACCTAGAATGACGTCTGTTCTACACTCAGATGGCTAATCATCATGCCCACCTGAATGACAAAGTCAGGCAGAGCGTATGGACGGGGAAATCAACACTCGGATCGGGTCGTTAGACGTGCCGTTGTTGCCACAATACAAGAGCTTAAAGAAGTTTTTATTGATCCGTGAAGTAAACTCATTGGTAGAACCGGTCATGCCATGCGTTTTTATCATCCTACATTTTTCGGGATTTATGTGAAAATAAAACAGAGGACGAACTAAAGCGGTTAAAGTGTGAAACTTTGGTCTTTTTAAACATAAGCCGCTCTTTGCCATGACCGAGCAAAATGCATAAAGCACTCATTCTTTAAACATAATTAATTGATTAATTATTTACTTTTCGGAGTGGACTCAATAATTTTTTGGTTCACTCCTGTTTAATCTTTAAGGTGACAAAATTCCACATCAAAGAATTGGAAAGAGTTAGGGGGTAACATAACATATTTTTTGGATAAAATGATGGATAGATAAGGGTTTGAATAAGGTTAAATTTATCATAATCATAACTTTAGCTAATCTATAAAATCAATCCTATATGACATCAATTATTACTCGTTTACAAAATAAAAAGATGATTTACCTTGCGGTATCCATCTTTTTGTATGGGGTATCCGGCCTAGATGGATTTGCCCAATCCAGAGTCTCGGGAACTGTCGAAGATGAATCAGGAATGTTTATACCCGGTGTTACCGTGGTATTAACCGGAACAACTATCGGCACAGTGACCGACATCGACGGGAAGTTTGACATCACCTTATCCAAAGGCTCAGAGCGGCTTTCTTTTTCCTTTATCGGGTACGTCACCCAGCAAGTGGAGGTAGGCTCACAAAGCATAATCGGGATAATAATGATCGAAGATTCAAAAAGCTTGGAAGAAGTTGTGGTTACTGCCTTTGGCGTTCAGCGGGAAAGGAAAGAATTAGGTTATACGGTTCAGACTTTAAAGTCGGAAGATCTAATCACTACCCAAGACAATAACATTGTCAATGCCCTAAGCGGAAAGATTGCTGGGGTTCAGGTGACCCAGAGTGGTTCCCAAATTGGAGCTTCCTCAAGAATCATTATTCGTGGAAATGCTTCATTCGCAGGGAATCAGCCTCTTTTTGTAGTCGATGGTGTGCCAATCGACAATACATCCACAAATCTAAGCGGAAGCGGTGGGTTGGATTATGGTAACGCTGCTGCTGATATCGACCCGGAAAACATTGAATCCTTAACCGTATTGAAAGGAGCTAACGCAGCGGCACTTTATGGAAACCGTGCAGCCAACGGGGTTATTTTGATTGAAACCAAAAAAGGACAAAAAGGTAAAGAAGGTCTGGGAGTTGAGTTTAATACTTCTATGGTTTTCGATGTACCCAGCTATTTCATGAATTTCCAAAATGAATATGGCATAGGAACCCGCGGTGGTGAATACGACTGGCAACAGTATTTAGGAAGAAATCCAAGTTCAAACCTCACCTATAATGAGTATGCGAAGCGATTCAGCTACAACTATGTAAATGGTATCGGCGGCGGAGTACAAGAAAACGCAACTTCTTGGGGTCCTCGCTTAGATGCAGGTCTTTTATTGGATCAGTGGATAAAGGGGCCCAACAGTCCATGGGAATCCAATCCTGATAATATAAACGACAACTTCTTCCAAACTCAAACTAATTATATCAATCAGATTGCAGTAACAGCTAAAGGAAAAGAGGCCTTTGGAAGGGTTGCTTTTTCAAATCGTAAAATGACTGGTATGTTCTTTAACACAGATCAGACAGTAAATACCTTAAACGCCAACCTTACTCTTAATCCTCATGAGAAGCTTACTGTGGGAACCAATTTTAATTATGTCAACAGACAAAGTGATAACCTTCCTGTAGTTTCCTATGGATCTATGACCAAACTAGCTTGGGGCGCCTTCAGACATATTCCTTTGGATGAGGTGAGAAAAGTTTACGATGAATTCGAAAACGAGCAGGGCAGTGGGTACAACCGTAATCAGAATAATTGCTATTATGATTTGAAACAAACCAATGGTATGAACAGGGAGCGTTT
>JBDNIP010000721.1:0-2103 GCA_041688245.1 Algoriphagus sp. | reverse complement strand
AGTACACACAGCATATTGAGAATATGACACGGTCCGTCATTGAGGAACGTCCTCAGAATTTTAGAGAGATCGACGTTTTCTCTCGTTTAATCATGGACCGTATCATATTTCTAGGAACGGGAATTGATGATAATGTTGCCAACGTTATCGTGGCACAATTACTATTTTTAGAGTCAGTAGATTCTAAGAAAGATATTTTATTGTATGTCAATAGTCCGGGTGGATCAGTGACTGCTGGATTGGGAATTTATGACACCATGCAATATATCGGCCCGGATGTGGCAACGATTTGCACGGGAATCGCAGCGTCCATGGGTGCAGTATTGCTTGCAGGTGGTGCCAAAGACAAACGTTCAGCGCTGAAGCACGCTCGAGTGATGATTCACCAGCCATCAGGCGGAATGCAGGGACAATCCACAGATATGGAAATATCACTTAAATTGATCCTTTCAATGCGTCAGGAATTGTACCAGATCCTGGCAAATCACACAGGTAAGACGTATGAAGAAATCGAAAATGATTCTGACAGAGATTACTGGTTAAAAGCACCAGATGCCAAAGCATACGGTCTAATTGATGAAGTTTTAGTAAAAAAATCTTAATAATGGCTCAAGTAACCTGTTCATTTTGTGGCAGAAATAAGAAAGACGTGGATCTAATGGTGTCAGGTATTTCGGCACATATTTGCAATCACTGCATAGATCAGGCGCATTTGATATTAGGTGAAGATGAGAAAACTACAAAACCTAGTGTCAAGCCAAAGTTCAAATTAAAAAAGCCAAAAGACCTAACGGAGTATCTTGGTCAATATGTGATTGGGCAAGAAGATGCTAAAAAAGTACTTACAGTGGCAGTTTATAATCATTACAAACGGCTTTTTCAAAAAGATGAAAAAGATGATGTAACGATCGAAAAATCAAATATCATTATGGTAGGTGATACTGGCACTGGCAAGACTTATTTGGCAAAAACACTGGCAAAAACACTCGAAGTTCCTTTTTGTATCGCTGATGCCACGGTGCTTACAGAAGCTGGTTATGTAGGGGAGGATGTTGAAAGTATTTTAACGCGACTTCTACAAGCAGCGGACTATAATGTAGAGGCAGCAGAACGAGGGATAGTTTACATTGATGAACTGGATAAAGTCGCCAGGAAATCAGATAACCCCTCCATTACACGTGATGTAAGTGGTGAGGGTGTGCAACAAGCACTACTCAAACTACTTGAAGGTACAATAGTAAATGTACCGCCACAGGGTGGAAGAAAACATCCCGACCAAAAGATGATTGCTGTAAATACAGAAAACATTCTCTTTATCTGTGGTGGTGCATTTGATGGAATCACTAGGCACATCGGTAAGCGCTTGAATACCCAACCTATGGGATTCAGCAAAGCCACAGCTAAAGTAGATGCAGATCGAGAAAATCTACTGCAGTATGTAACCGCACAAGATTTGAAAGCTTTTGGTTTGATTCCAGAATTAATTGGTAGACTCCCTGTTCTTACTCATTTAGATCCTTTGGACAAGGATACGCTTCGGCTAATTCTCACTGAACCAAAAAATGCACTGGTAAAACAGTATGCTAAACTGATGAAAATGGAAGATGTGACTTTGACCTTTGAGCAAACTGGAATAGATTTCATTGTAGAAAAAGCTGTGGAATATAACTTGGGTGCCAGAGGTTTAAGATCAATTTGTGAAGCGATTATTACTGATGCCATGTATGAATTACCGTCTGATAATTCTATTAAAGAATTGGTTATTGACGGAGACTATGCAAGAAGTAAATTTGATAAATCAAAGTTTAAACAACTTCAAGTTGCCTAACTAGATAAACCCTGATCTCATCGATCAGGGTTTATTTTTGAAAAGTATTCAGAATCAATCTTGCTGTATTTTTTGAAGCGCTTTCATTACCTAATCGCTCCTGAATTAAGTCGTAACTCTGATAAATGGCAACTTTTACCACTTGATTTGAGAGGATTCTAGTAAGCTCAATGCGCAAATTTTCCATAGAAAAATCATTTTGAATCAGCTCCTTTACTACCTCTTTATCTGCAATAAGGTTGACAAGTGATATGAAAGGGACTCGGATCAGATTT
>JBDNIP010000720.1:0-1557 GCA_041688245.1 Algoriphagus sp. | reverse complement strand
CGTGGCTACTTTGGAAACTATTCAGATTTCGGCTCCGCAGTATCTCGAGACGGAATTCGATTTGGATTGATATTCACTCCCTTTTAATTCTAGAAATCAGAACAACCGAAAGAAATTCTACCTTTGTATAGAATATTATTTCCATGAAGCTACATAACAATACCATCCGCGGAGTTCATACCGCTTTACAATCAATTTTTGAAGAAGGACAATACGCCGACAAAGTCATCGAGCGTACGTTGAAATCAAACCCTAAATGGGGAGCGAGAGACCGTTCATTTATTGCAGAGACGACTTATGAGATGGTTCGCTGGTGGAGGTTGATCAACTATCTAAGTCCTTCCAAAGATTACTATGACCTGTTTGGTACCTATTGGTTGATGCAGGGACAGTCGCTTCCACCTTGGGAGGAGTTTAATCGAATCAATCCTGATAAACTCAAAGAAAAATATGAGAAGCTCGAGGATCCTGCAAAACTAGAATCTGTACCGGATTGGCTATTTGAATTAGGTAAAAAAGAACTTGGAGGAGCATGGGAAAATGAAATCCATGCGCTCAATCAACAAGCTCAAGTGGTACTTCGAGTGAATACCCTAAAGACAACCAGAGAACGATTGAAAAATCGTCTTACTGAAGATAATATTGCAACTCACGTAATCAAAGGCTATCCCGATGCATTAATCCTGGATGAGCGAACCAATGTATTTCGCCATCCCGCTTTCAAAGAGGGCCTATTCGAGGTTCAAGATGCATCATCTCAGTTGGTTGCTTTGGCACTGGCAGTGGAGCCCGGAATGCGGGTAATCGACGCCTGTGCAGGTGCAGGTGGCAAATCCCTTCATATCGCAGCACTAATGCAAAATAAAGGAAAAGTGCTTTCCATGGACACTGAGGAGTGGAAACTTCAGCAAACCAAGCTTCGAGCTAGAAGAGATGGAGTATCTATTATCGAGCGGAAAGTAATCGAAGGATCTAAAACCATTAAGCGACTCAAAGAAACGGCTGATCGCCTGTTATTGGACGTGCCTTGCTCAGGATTAGGCGTATTGCGAAGAAATCCTGACACGAAATGGAAATTGAGCGAGGAATCAATTGAGAAGGTTCGTAAAACTCAACAAGAAATTCTCCAAGCCTATCCATCGATGGTGAAGCCGGGTGGACAGTTGGTGTATGCCACTTGTAGTATTCTTCCTTCGGAAAATCAGGATCAAGTAGCAACGTTCTTGGGTTCAGAAGCTGGAAAGGATTTTGAACTTATTGAAGACCAAAAAGTAATGGCACAAGAGAGTGGATTCGATGGGTTTTATATTGCTAGACTCCAGAAAAAAAAGTAACGTTCTAAGTTTCTGGTTTTGGTAAGACATTGGTAAATTGAATTTCAAATTTTAATGAAATGAACTTAGAAATTATTTTTTCCGTAGCGAGTTCCACGGCACTTCTAAGCTGGATTCTATTATTCGTTTTATATCAGAAACGCTGGGTGTATACTTTCCTGTTTTCGGTCATCCTTGTCTTCATGGCTTGCCTGTATCTTTTTTTTATTCTTCAAGGTATTGG
>JBDNIP010000719.1:0-2083 GCA_041688245.1 Algoriphagus sp. | reverse complement strand
TGATTGATAGTGGAGTACAGAAGCATTCTCTACTTTAAGTATTTTAGCAGCCCATTCCTTAATAGAATCTTGATCCAGGGCTGATTTTTTTTCATATTCCTTCCAATATAAATCCGGATTTCCCAAATGAGCGTAGTAGGCAAGATTCATCGCCCGATTTATCAGCTTTATTGACTCATAGGTCATTATTGCTTCGGATTGATTTTTTATTTTCTCCAGTGAATTATCAGAGATTTCATCTAATATGAATTGCTGTACGACTTCATCGAGTGCTTGCTCACCTTCCAGTGAAGAAACACCTTTCTCCATTTTACCTGAGAATATAAGTAATCCCGGGTCTACAGAACCCAAAATATAAGCACCTATAGCTGCAAAGTGCTTTCCGTTTTTTACCAAAGTTTGTTCCAAGATGGCAGACTTGCCGGAACCCAGCAAATCAGTAATTAAATCTGCCTGCAGGAACCCATCAGCTAATTTAGCAGGCATCTTATAGGCTTTATAAATTGCGTCTGTGGGTACTTTTGCCTGAATAAACTTCTCCTTTTTAAGGGTTTGCACAGAATCTTGAATTCTGAGACTTTCCTGTGGATTATTGTTTGTAACAGGACCAAACCATTTTTCTGATAAGAGGCGAATCTCATCAGGATTCACTGCCCCGGCAATTACCAGGATGGCGTTTGAAGGTTGATAATGATTCTGATAAAATTCTTCCACATCAGCTCGAGTGAAATTTTCTATGTCCTCGGTTCGCTGTCCTATGGTCGGCCATTTATACGGATGAGTTTCAAAAGCTAAATCTCGAAGGTGGTGAAATACATCACCGTAAGGCTGATTGAGGTAGCGCTGATTATACTCTTCTAGGACAACTTTTCGCTGTGTTTCAATAGTTTTCTCGGACAGGCTCAAATGTAGCATCCGATCAGATTCCAGCCAAAAGGCAGTTTCAATATTTACTGCAGGAAGTGTAATGTAGTAATTAGTAATATCGGGACTTGTAAAAGCATTGCAGGATCCACCTACCCGCTCTAACTCTCGATCAAAAATCGGGACATTAGCCGAGCCGCCGAACATCAAGTGCTCAAAAAAATGAGCTAAGCCTGTTTTGCCTGGCAGTTCATTCTTAGATCCAACTTTATAGAGTAGATTGAAAACCGCCATCTTACTACCGAGATCTTGATGGATAATGACTTCTAATCCGTTGGGAAGGAAAAATTGTTTGTAGTTTATCATAGTTAGGTAATGTAAAGCTAAGGCTTTTGTCAAAATCGGTTTAAAGGATTTTTTTTAAATTAAATCCGCTATTGAAATAAGGACTTCTGGTTTTTTGAAAAAAAGAGTAAACTTTGTTCAAATACTTTATGTTCGAATCGCTAAAAAAACTCATCATAGCCCAGTTATGAAAAAACATTGTATTGAACTAGAAAAAACAGGACAATTTTCAAATTTTTTTCTTGACTATATTCAAGGGGTACATTCATTAGAACCGTTTTACAGTCACAGCCCTCAACTCGAAAGCTTTAAAACGGCAATAGAAAAAAAATCTTTTTTAGCTGAAAACAGAGACATTTTAGTCAATAGTTTGAAAAATCAATATGATGGATTGGAGATCACGGATGCAGTCGCTCAGAACATCAATAAACTTTCTGAGCAGCAGACATTCACAGTAATTACTGGACATCAATTAAACTTATTTACGGGTCCTCTTTATTTCATATATAAAATTGTCTCGACAATAAATCTGGCAAAGCAGCTCAATAAGACGTATCCCGATCAGCACATAGTGCCGATATATTGGATGGCCACTGAAGATCACGACTTCGATGAAATTAATTATTTCAAACTAGATGGCATAAAGTATCAATGGAATACAGATCAAATGGGTGCTGTGGGGGATTTTGAACTGGATAAGAGTTTCAAAGAGTTTATTAAATCTGTTTCATTTGCGCCGGAGGTGTTTAAGAAAGCTTATGCCAGTTCTGTAACATTAGCAGAAGCAGTGAGGAAATATGTCAATGAGCTATTTGGGGAAGAGGGTCTGTTTGTCGTGGATAGCGCTGGATCCGACTTGAAGCGTATATTTGAG
>JBDNIP010000718.1:0-5968 GCA_041688245.1 Algoriphagus sp. | reverse complement strand
AGTCATTTGATATTGAGTGATAATAGAGGTGATTACGTTTTCACTGTGGTAGATGAAATAGCTAAAAAGATCTACGTAGTAAGAGGAAAGACTTTCAACCAGGAAACTGAAGTTCTGGAAGGCTTGAATGGTGGAGAAACTCTTGTGGATAAGGGCTTCAGAGAAGTAGGAGATAATTTCAGCGTGAACATAGCTCAATTATAAATCATGTCAGATCAAAAAAAGAATTATAAAGCAAGAGAATTTGCTTTATCTAGTCTGAGTGTGGATAATTCCACCTCAGTTGTAATCCTTACCTTGATTATCAGTGTTTTGGGATTAAATGCCTATCGATCCATGCCTAAAGAAAGTTTTCCTGAGATTGTCATCCCGACAGTATATATAGGAACTCCGTATCCGGGCAACTCACCGGTGGACATAGAAAACTTGATCACCAGACCGATAGAGAAGGAATTGAAATCGTTGAATAATGTGAAGGATATCAAATCCACCTCTGTGCAAGATTTCTCCTCTATAGTCATCGGATTCAATCCAGGAGTAGAAATTGCCAAAGCAATTCAGGACGTAAAAGATGCGGTGGATAAGTCGAAGAGCGAACTTCCCACTGATTTGGATCAAGATCCTAATGTTGTTGAGATCAACACTTCTGATTTTCCAATCATGAATGTGAATATTTCAGGTAATTATTCAGAAGTTGAATTAAAAAAGTTTGGAGAGTATTTGGGGGATGAAATTGAAAAACTTTCAGAGATCTCCAAAGCAAATCTCGCAGGTACGGTTGAGCGCGAAATTCAAATCAATGCGAATCCCTATAAGATGGAGTCAGTAGGGGTGAGTTTTGGAGATATATCCGGTGCTATCCAATCTGAAAATGTAACTATTTCTGGTGGTAATATTCGCTCAGGAGAATTTCAACGTACGCTCAGAATTGACGGGGAATTCACAGATCCGATGCAATTGCTTGATGTCATTGTCAAGACAGATAAACAGAAGATCGTCTATTTACGGGATGTAGCTACGGTAAAAGATACCTATAAAGAGCGATCCAGCTATGCAAGAAGTAAAAATCTACCTGTTGTCACCATCAACGTAGTGAAGCGAAGTGGTGAGAACTTGCTGATTGCCTCAGATAAGATCAAGGAGATCATCCAAAAAACTCAGGCAAATCGATTTCCTTCGGACTTGGAAATTTCTATTACCAATGACCAATCGAAGCAGACTAGACTTCAGGTGAGTGACTTGGAAAATTCGATCATCTTCGGAGTAATACTCGTGGTATTAGTGTTGACCTTCTTTCTAGGGTTCCGAAATGCACTCTTCGTGGGAATTGCAATACCGCTATCTATGTTTATTTCATTTTTGATTCTGAATTCATTTGGAATCACGCTGAATTTGATGGTGCTATTCTCGCTTATATTGGCGCTGGGCATGTTGGTGGATAATGGGATCGTGGTCGTGGAAAACATCTACCGATTGATGTCGGAAGGCAAAAGTGCCGTCACAGCCGCCAAAGAAGGTGTTGGCGAAGTGGCATGGCCTATCATTACATCGACTGCGACTACGCTAGCAGCATTTTTGCCTTTAGCTTTTTGGGAAGGTACTGTGGGAGAATTTATGAAGTTCCTACCAATAACACTGATTGTTGTCCTATCGTCTTCGCTGTTTGTAGCTTTAGTGATCAACCCTGTATTGACTGCTCTTTATATGAAAGTAGAAGATGTCACAAAGGCAAAACCAAAGCAAAAGCCCGTAATTGTGGCAGGAGTATTTTTGATTTTCTCACTGATATCTTATTTGTTAGGATGGACGGCAATAGGATCACTTTCGCTAGTAGTATCAGTGTTGACACTAGTTAATGTCTTTCTACTTCGAGGAGCAATACGTTGGTTTCAAACCGTTCTCCTGGTCAAATTGGAAACAGTGTATGGAAATATCCTGACCTACGCACTCGCAGGAAGAAGACCTTACGCCTTTTTTGGAGGGACAGTCCTTCTGTTAGTATTGTCAATAGGCTTATTGTATGTACGAGCTCCTCAGGTGCTATTCTTTCCGGATAACCAACCGCAGTTAATAAATGTATTTGTGGAATTCCCTATTGGAACGGATATCGAAGTTACCAATGACTTTGTAGATTCTATGGAAGATGAAGTGATGGTTGCGCTAAAGCCTTATCAAAATATTGTTCAGTCTGTGATATCTCAAGTTGGTGAAGGAACTGGTGATCCCACAGAAGGACCTAGTAGTCAAGCTACTCCTCATAAGGCGAAAATCACGATTGGTTTTGTAGACTACATTGATCGGCAAGGAATTAATACTAATGGAGCTATGGAATTGATCCGTGACATGTCAGGGCAATATCCGGGGGTATTGATTACTGTGGACAAGCAAAGGACAGGCCCTCCGGTAGGAAGGGCTGTGAATATTGAATTTGTAGGAGAAAATTATGAGCAGCTTATCGCTTATGTCAATGAGACTACCTCCTATTTAGAATCTCAAAATATCTCAGGGATAGAGGAATTTAAAAGTGATTTATCTTTAGGAAACCCTGAGTTGATCATGGACATCGACCGGGAAAAAGCCAGAAGATTTGGACTTTCAACCTCCCAGATTGCACAAGATTTGAGAACAGCCTTGTTCGGATTGGAAGTTTCCAAATTCAAAGAAGGCGAGGATGACTACCCGATCCAACTCAGATTTGATCGGGACTACCGATATGATATCAATGCGCTTATAAACAAGAAAATCGGCTTCCGAGATAAATTTGGAGACAAGCGTGAAGTTCCGATTTCGGCGGTGGCCGATATTGAATATGGATCTACTTATGGTTCGGTAAAGCGAAAAGACTTGGAAAAAGTGGTTTCTGTATTCTCCAATGTGCTTGATGGCTACAATGCCACTAAAATCAACCGGCAAATTCAAGTTGCGATGAATAGTTATGAGGTTCCTGACGGGATCTCGGTCAAATACACAGGAGAGCAAGAAGAGCAGGCCAAATCCATGGAGTTCCTTCTGGGTGCGTTGGGTATTGCAATTTCCTTGATTTTCTTGATTATAGTGGCACAGTTCAACTCGGTAACCACACCATTTATCATCCTGGCTTCTGTTGTTTTGAGTACGATTGGAGTATTCTTAGGATTGGTAGCCTTCAATATGGATTTTGTAGTCATTATGACAGGAATTGGAATTATCTCCTTGGCCGGTGTTGTCGTGAATAATGCCATTGTATTGATTGATTATACGAATCTTGTCAGAGCGCGGAAGCGGATTGATCTTGGTACCAAAGAAAATGAGTTTCTGGATTTCCGAGATCTACTGGGAAGTATCGTAGAAGCAGGCAAAACTCGTCTTCGCCCTGTTCTTCTTACAGCGATCACCACTGTTCTTGGATTGATTCCTTTAGCAATTGGTATGAACATTAATTTTGGCACACTTTTGAGTTCTTTCGATCCCCAGTTTTATGTGGGAGGAGATAATGCAGCATTCTGGGGGCCGATGGCTTGGACAGTAATATTTGGTTTAACCTTTGCAACCTTCCTCACGTTAGTCATCGTACCGGTTATGTATTTGATGGCGGATAAGTTCAACATGAAAATCCGAAAGATAAAAGCCTAGCCGAAATTAAGGTTGGTGGTTTTTTTTATGAAACCTTTGAGACATTGTCTCGAAGGTTTTTTGTTTTTTTGATTTCGAGTTACTAAGTGGATTTTGTAAATTTGCCTTCCAAAAAAAGTATGAAACGAGAAGATGGAAGAATTAAAATGGTATGTGATGTACACTGCTTCTAGATCTGAAAAAAAAGTTGCGGATCGATTGAAAGAGCGAGGAGTGGAGGTTTATTTGCCAATCATAGAAGAGTTGAGGCAATGGTCGGATCGCAAAAAGAAAGTTCAAAGGGCACTTTTCAATGGGTATGTATTTGTTAAGACTAGAAGAAATCAATTGTGGGAATGCCTCCAAGTACCAGGTGCAGTAAAATTTGTCCATTTTTCAGGTCACCATGCAACAGTCAGAGAAGAAGTCCTGGATATGATCAAGCGTATCGTAGAGACAGGTGTAGCCATAGAAACTGACGGTTCGAATATCGAGTCAGGGGAAAAAGTAAAAGTGATTGGTGGACCGCTGGTAAACATGATAGGTGAAGTCATTGAGAAAGGAAACAAGGATTATTTTATGATTCGAATTCCGGGGATTTACCAGAATATTTTAATCACCTTACCTCGAAAATTCTTGGAAGTAACGGTTTAAAAAAAATAGAAAGGTTAGCAATCACTGACCTTTCTATTTTAGAATTATATGTATGTCCGTCTTGTTTCACGTAGCCAAATTTATTGCTGATTTGATAAATCCCCCCGATATTCGGAACAGGCTTTTGCCTCCTTTGATCCCGATCGTTATCAAGAGACGAATTTGATCCGATTCCAATCAAGATTTTGTTTTGATCGTGACGTGCACTTATGAGGATACACATATTTAGAATCATGGATATCCCTGCCATTCTAATCTTTTTTTCTTCTCGGGATAAAATACCTACGATAGACGATTTGAGCCTGGGCCAGGTGGTCTCCATATTTATTGAAACCTACATTTCCTTCAATATTATCAATGAAAGTAAAAAACATAGTTCCTTCAGCGGCAATATCTGAATAAGGACCTAAGGTAAAACTTAGACCTGCCCGCAGTGGAATGTAAGCCAATGTGATACTTTCGTTAGTTGGTAGTTCCTCTGTATTGAGGTTTTTGGTCTGCTTCGTATTTGCAACCATCATACCAAGACCAAAGCCTCCATAAACGTTGACTTTGCTCCGGTTCATGTGATTGGCGAATCCAATTAGGTTCATACTTGGCATTACATCAAAATAAATTGCTGATCCATTAGCAGTAAAAGCTGCATTGTTTTCGGCCCATTTACTTTGGATTTCTTGACTCGGGTTGCCTCCGCTCGAAAGCCACTGGATACCGGCTGTTCCTCGAAGATCAAATCTTGCATTTAGTTTTTTGGTGTATGCGGCTGAAATCGAAGGTTTAATTTTAAAATTCCATGCTCGATATTGTCCGCCATTATCCAAGTAAGCGAAAGAAGGACCTACTCCGAAAGTCAGAATGTGGTTTCTTGATACCCTTTCTTTATAGAAACTCTGACCAGATGAAGCGCTGGCTAGAAGTATGAAAAATAAGAATACTGAGATTGTTACTATTCTAAACATAGTTGAATTATCTGACGAAAATTTATTCAGGGTGGTGGATTTTTGGAAATTGACAACAAATATGCCAATCAGCTAAGCTCATTATTAATTAGAACTGAAAAAGTCTGGAATTAGTCGACATTCACTGCTTTTTAGGAGTCTTCAAACGCTTTTGCAATCTCATCTTCAGTGCTTTTCAGCTTCTTTCGGCAAGATTTCACTAATTCTGCCGCTTCTTTGACAAGTGCTGAAAGCTCATCTATGCTTTTTTTGCCTTCTTCTAATTCGTTCAGAATCAACTCCAGTCGGTTCATTGATTCGGTATAAGTTAACTCAGTCATTTTGCTTCGATTTTAGTGATAGTACTTGCTATCTTTTGCTTGTTGGTATGAGTGACTATTTCCTGCCCAATCTGTGCAGAACTTATTCCCACAGGCACTCCATTTAGCTCAGTTCTGGTATATCCACGGTTTAGTACCGCAACTGGATCCAATTGATTTGATAAACTCAGTTTGGAGTTCAAGAGTTCCTCTTGAATACGAATCAGTTGATTTATGGCTTTTCGGATTGATTTCTCACTACTTTCCAGAGCGATCTGCTCCACTCGAACTATGTTTTTCTCTGCGAAATGAATTTGCGCGGATCGCGTTCGCACTTGTTCTTGAGCAAGCTTCAGGCTACTTGTAGTACTTGATTTGATTTGTAAGCCAACTTGAGTGATTTGCGATTCGGCATTCTGTAATTGAAGCCGAGTAAATCGATCCAACCGAGTTAAGGCCAATTTT
>JBDNIP010000717.1:0-3910 GCA_041688245.1 Algoriphagus sp. | reverse complement strand
TGGCGGGCCTGCCTCGCCTTGGCGGGCCTGCCTCGCCTTGGCGGGTATTCTACAGTTAAGCGTAGAAAGAGACGTAATTGGCTTCATTGCGGATAGTCACATTGGACTATTTGTCTGAGTTTGATTATTACTTGAATATGGTACTGACAAGTGTAGATATCTCTTAAATCACCAGTTTATCCAACTGACTATTTATTTTATTCCTTGATAGCTATGTTAGTGATCCCAATAGCTATTGAGATATTATGCTTGGAAGTCTATCATACCTTTTGAATTTTGATTTACTCCATATCAGCTTGGTTTTCCAATAGCTAGTTTGCCAGTGTAGTCAGTATAATCTATCCCTGAAAGATGATTAGATTTACTTATTTTTTAGATACAATGAAAAAGGCAAATTCATATTTTTTAGTTAATTCTATTCTAAAATCGCCCATCTTTGGGTTTCCCATCACTCAAACATGAAAATATTTCAATGCGGATACTGTCAGTATCCTTTATTTTTTGAGAACTATACATGCGCAAATTGTTATCATCTATCTGGTTACCGTGATTCTGATCGGCAGATGCTCACGTTTGATTCAAATTCAGATCGGTTAATTTCAGATCGAGAGCAGATCGAGTATAAGTATTGTAAAAATCACCAGCACGACGTCTGCAATTGGTTGATCCCAATAGAGTCCTCTGTCAACTTTTGTACTGCCTGTCAGCTTAATCGTACGATTCCTGATCTTTCTGACCAGAAGAATTTCCCTAAATGGAAAAATCTAGAAGTAGCTAAACATCGCTTGATCTATCAATTGCAAAAGATCGGATTAGCCCTTCCCAGCAAGTTGAAGAATGTGAATGGGCTTTGTTTTGACTTTGTGGCTCGGCAAGCCAATTCCCAATTGATGACCGGACATGCAAATGGAGTGATCACCATTCTCCTTCGTGAAGCGGACTCTGTACTTCGAGAGCAGATGCGAAAGCAACTTATGGAGCCTTATCGCACCTTGATCGGGCACTTGCGACATGAGGTAGGACATTACTTTTGGGATCGATTGGTGTATACGGATGCTGGAATCTTAGCTGAGTTTAGGGCAATTTTCGGCGATGAGCGTGCTTCCTACAAGGAAGCTCTTAAAAGCTATTATAAAAATGGCGCTCCTGATGACTGGCAAGAAACTTTTATCAGTAAATATGCCACCGCGCATGCTTGGGAGGATTGGGCAGAAACTTGGGCACACTACCTACACATTATGGATATGGTGGAGACTGCGCACTTTTTTGGGTTGAAAGTTGATCCCTCGGCAACATTGGAAGGCATGGCTGCCAATGTGAGTTTTGATCCTTATACACAATCTGATTTTCAGGCCATAGTTCGTACTTGTGTGCCACTATCCTTTGCCGTGAACAGCATCAATCGCGCCATGGGAGTGCCGGATGTTTATCCTTTTGTGATCAGCGATGGCGTGGTGGAGAAGATGAAGTTTATCCATCAGCTGGTAAATAAAAATTGATATAATCCCCGGTACGTAAAAGGATCCTGAAGCCATTAAAGGGTGCTAGATTAATTTTTACCAGTGAATTTCACTGATTTAAAATATTAGTTTAATTTAGCTGAATTATGAGTTTGCCATGCTAAGTTTAGTAAACTGGATCCTTCTCAAGGGTTAGATCAATCAAAAAGAGTGTGGGGAAATTCCCGATTTCTTACTCTATTTCCTGCATAATTGTTTTAATCAATAAGACTAGATTTTTCATATCACGGTAATCCATGATTTCTACCGGAGAATGAGAATATCTTCCCGGCCAAGATAATGGGATAGCTGGGATTCCATATCCAAGAAAAGCTTGCCCATCTGTACCTCCAGCAGTCATTCCATATTGCACTTTGATTTCATTGCGTGCAGCTAGTCGTTGGATATGTTTTAGATTTTCCCTGCTTATGAAATTTATACTTTCCAGCACCCTGATCACCGCACCATTACCCAAGGGACTGTACGCAAAGGTCTCATCAGTGTAAGGATCATCCGAAGAAACATAGGTATCAATAGGGAATACTGTATTGGCATCTTGGAGGCTTTTTGCGGAAAAAGCAGCCCCTACTAATCCAATTTCTTCAGCTATTGACCAGACAAAGGTTATCTTATTTTTTAGCAGGTTAGGATCTAACTCATCTAAACTCATCAATAATGCCGCACAACCAACCCGATCATCAAACCCACGAGCGGTCGCTCTATTTTGACTGAGACGAATCATTTCTTTTGGCATAGTCACAGTAGTGCTCCCTATCTTAATTCCGGCAGCTAGTGCATCACTCTTTGTGTCAAACCCGGCGAATACGGTAAGAGGATCAGAAAGTGTTCTGCTTGAGGCTATTTTATAAGCTGCTCGGGGTTCAAAAACTCCTTGAATGGGGCTTTCCCCAACATGAATCAGTGCGGGCTGAGCTTCCCATAACCAGGGAAGCATTCCGCCTCTGCTCTCTAATATCAATTTGCCATCATCTCTTATGGAGTCGATCACATACCCAGTCTCATCCATGTGGGCGACGAATACAAGATGATCATCCCCTTGGCCGAATGTCAGGACTATATTCCCGATGGAATCGATTTTTGGTTTTGCCCAATTGGGTAATTTTGTCAGGATAAGTTCTCGCACTTTTTCTTCATTCAAACTCACTCCGTATTGACCTACAAGTCCAGATACCAGCTCATGCTCGGCATTGAAGGTGCTATATCGGGGTTTAGAAGTATCAGACTTTATCTTAGGTAAATCAGCAACTTTGCTTTCCCCATCAAGCATATTTAACCAATGATCAATCAGGTTTTCAATATCAGAAATAGCGACTAACTCAACCGGGGTATCGGGATAGAGACTAGGCAATCCAATTTCATAAATAGTTTGGTTATCAAAATCAATCGTAGCACTAGGATTTCGAAATGAATAAGTAGGCTTAACATTCAAGTAGTTCGTACCATTATCCAGCGATTTTCCATTAGCCAATAGTGTCTGCTTGTCAATGTGATCAGATTCCAAAAAACGATTGAATCGATGAATTTCATTAAATGGACCACACTCATTTATCACAGCTTCTATTCCTTTTCCATTAATCAGTTCAAGCATTGTCCAAGCTATCACAAGTGTACCATCAATTTCCTTTTCTGCAATACTTTTTCCAACCACAGCTAAGGCAATTGCAGCAGCTTTTGACTTCATAGCTGGAGCTGATATCATGGAGCCACTTATGATTGTAATCTTTTTATTGAGCGTTACCGGGTCTAAAAGTTGAATATTTTTTTGACCTACTTCTGAAGCTGTCGCTTCTCCTACATCAATAAAAACTTCGTGCCATGAGAAAGGAGGTTTTGCACGTTCCGGTATGATTCTCAGTCCTTCATAGTGCGATGATCGAACCGTTGAAACGCCGATAATAGGTCTATTTTCTGTATTTATTTGGACTTCGTGGCCTTGGAAAAATTGATGGTAAAGATTTCCCAGATATCCAAAACCAAGGGGATTGATTTTTAAGTACCCATCTTCTTGAATTTGGCTAATGACATAGCCAGGTTCGTCAAGAGGTGCCGTGATCAGTCGTCTTGGCTGTCCAGAGCCAATCGTCAAGATGAGGTTTCCCAGTTTGTCTTTTTTCAACTCTCCATTTGGAAACAGTGATTGAATATGGGAAGCAGCTTCTTCTTCTCTTCCTGTTACTGAGGAGGTTTTTGAAAATTCATATAGCTGATTGATTAAACCCGAATTGTCCTTATTGGCTTGCGCAAAAACTAATTGAGTATTAAAAACAACTACTATAATTAATATAAAATTAAACTTTAGTTTAATCATGGTATCGGTGTTGAAATTCCTACTGATGGTGGTTTAGATGATTTAGCGTTTTTATAGTCCACCTTGTTTGAGAGCAATTAAT
>JBDNIP010000716.1:0-1259 GCA_041688245.1 Algoriphagus sp. | reverse complement strand
GGGCTGTGATTACCCATGCACATTCGGATCACTCGCGCTGGGGCATGAAGCATTACCTAGCACATCATCATTCGGCTGAGGTGATGAAGCTGAGATTGGGTGCTGAGATCAGCCTGCAGACAGTCGCTTACGAAGAACCGCAGAATATCAACGGAGTGAAAATCTCCCTGCATCCCGCTGGTCATATTCCGGGTTCGGCGCAGGTTCGACTCGAATACAAAGGGAAAGTCGCTGTAGTTAGTGGAGATTATAAAACAGAGAACGATGTATTATCAACGCCTTTCGAACCGATAAAATGCCATGAATTTGTATCGGAATGTACTTTTGGTTTGCCGATCTACAAATGGGAAAGTCAAGTGGAAATCTTTCAGCAAATCAATTCTTGGTGGAAGGCCAATGCTGAAGAAGGTAGAAACACGGTGCTTTTTGCCTACTCCTTGGGAAAAGCACAACGAATTCTACAGAATCTGGATCGAAGCATCGGTTCAGTCTTCGTTCATGGAGCAGTGTGGAACACCAATCAGGCCCTAATCAAAAATGGAATTGAGCTTTGGGATGTCCCGAGAGTGACTGCTGAATTACCGAAATCCACATTTCAAGGTTCCTTGATCATCGCTCCGCCATCTGCTATGGGCACGCCGTGGATGAAACGATTTGGACCCTATCGTACAGGAATTTGTTCGGGTTGGATGGCTGTCAGAGGAACTCGAAGGAGAAGATCGGCAGATCGGGGTTTTGTACTCTCAGATCATGCCGACTGGGAAGGCTTGGTATCAGCAATCATCGGTACAGAAGCTGAGAAAGTCTACCTCACCCATGGAAATACAGCTTCATTTGGGAGATTTCTTCAAGAGGAGAAAGGTATCGATGCGGTGGAACTGAAGACGCTCTTTGGTGAGGAGGAAGAGATTTGAGGATTTTAGAATTAAGATCTATGATGTTAGCTTGATAAATATTCTGATTGATGATCTGAAAAAAGTTTTTGATTGAATCTTAGTGTCAAATTTGATTTTATTACGAATGTTTCCAGTCTTTGGGAATAAATACCTAGGTGGAGATGAAAATGGATAAATAAAATCAAATCTTCGTATTAGTTTTTCAGTTATACGAGTTAAATTAGTTTAAATTTCTAGATCTATGAGACAACACTTCATCCTCATTTTACTTGTTTGCTTTGGTTTTATTCAGGCGTCATTTGCCGAAGGGTTTCCAACCGATTTTGTAATTCAAAATAAGTCGTATTCTTTTGAGCTGTTGCC
>JBDNIP010000715.1:0-3667 GCA_041688245.1 Algoriphagus sp. | reverse complement strand
TCTTTAGCTTCAAAAATTTCAGGAAGGGTTTTGGGTAAGATATAACCATCAATTGTAACTGGAAAACCGAAAAGCTTTGATTCCAAAAAGATCTCGTAGACTTCGGAAGTACTCAATTTTCGCATAGCATTGATGGACTTGAAGCCTGCTTTGGTAACAAATGCTGAACCTGTTTTTTCAGCGTCTTCTAGCTTACTGGGTTTCATGGTAGGGTTGATTCCTGCTCCGGATTCTCCGATAGCTCCAGCGATTAGATCTCTGGATAGGGGTGAGGCCATTTGATAGCTTACTGAAGCCGATCCAGCAGATTCACCTGCAATAGTTACTTTGCTTGGATCTCCGCCAAATGCTGCGATATTTTCTTTTACCCATTGGAGTGAAGCGTATTGATCCATCAAGCCATAATTTCCGGATCCTTTGTGAGCTGTTTCTGCGCTGAGGTCAGGGTGTGCCAGAAAACCGAACACATTCAAGCGATAGTTTACCGTGACTACCACGATACCTTGCTGTGCCATTGCCTCGCCGCTGTACCTAGGCTCTGAACCATCTCCGGCTGAGAATCCACCGCCATAGAAATAGACCAAAACAGGCAGGTCTTTATCATTCCGTGAAGCTGGCGTCCAAATGTTGAGGTATAAACAATCTTCACTGATACCATCTGATTTGAAAGCCATATCTCCAAATATCGGTGCCTGAACGGCTCTGGGCCCGAATTTCTTAGTCTCTTTCACACCTTTCCAATTATCCAGCGCTTGCGGTGCTTTCCAACGAAGCTCACCTATGGGGGGTTTGGCAAATGGGACTCCTAAGTATTTTTTGATATTGGTTTTTGTGTCATAGTATCCTGCAATTGTACCGTTTTTGATTTCTGTCTTTACCTCGATGCCAGTAATATCCTGTGCCTTGGAAAAATTGGGGATTCCTACACTAGCTAAAATTAAAAATAAGGAAAGCCATTTTGAGTTGAATTGCATTGAATCTTAATTATTGTTTCTCAATGAAACAATAGTACTGGCTTTAGGCTGATTTTCCTAGTTAATTAATTGCTTTTTTATAGCTTCGCTTATGCCATTTGATTCAAAAGACTATATTGCTAACCTTTCTTATGACTCTGTAATTTTTGGGTTTTCAAATGAAAAGCTAAAAATCTTGATTTTAGAATATCATAATACGGGGGCATTTGCACTTCCGGGTGGTTTTGTCCGTATGGATGAACCCTTGGATGAGGCTGTCAAAAGAGGTCTTTCAGAAAGGACAGGCTTAGACGAAATCTATCTGGAGCAATTCTACACCTTTGGATCTCTCGAACGCTCTGATCCAGCCATAATGAAGCGGATCTTCGAAGGACAAGGCTTGAAGTTGAGTGATGATTGGATGCTTGGTCGATTTGTAACTGTGGCATATTACGCGCTGATCAATTATGAGACAGTCACTCCAAAACCGGATGTTTTTTCTGATTCGATTGACTGGTATGATTTTGATTCGCTGCCACTTTTGATGCAAGATCACAATCTAATTGTGACTAAGGCGCTCGAACACCTCCGGACTCACCTTGATCAGAAACTGCTTAGTTTTAATTTACTCCCTGATTTTTTCACAATGAAAGACTTGCAGCGGGTATATGAGTCCATTTTGGGTGAAACGCAAAACCGAGCGAATTTCCAGCGAAAAATGCTCGGTTTGGGAATTTTGGAACGTCACGAAAAACTCTTTTCCGGCGGATCGCATAAAGCTCCTTTTTTATATAGCTTCAAGAAGAGCGATCCTGGGGTGACAATTTAGATCAAAGGTGATGTAAGCTTAGTTCGAATCTGTGCTTTTGAACTCAAAAGTTGAGTAATATCTGGAGAAGCACATCGTAAAATCTTCTGTCTTTGGTCTCCAGCCTTTGCATTCAATAGCGAGGAAATCAACCTTATTCCGTTATTTAAACACGCTTTAACCTCAATACCAATGCCTAGTATTTGTCTGCAAAAACTCCCTCAAAATTTTCCTCATCTTCAAAAAACAGATTTTTTGCCAAATCCAACAAATGCGCTTGACTTTCATAAAAGTGAGTCATATATCCTGCCGTATTGACAAAGCAAACTAAATCTCCAACTTCCGGAAGGCTGGCAAATTCCATTTTTCGCTTCAGGATCAACTCCTGCTCCAAGCAATATGCGCCAACCAAGTAGCCTTCGACAGGCTCAGGATTTTGTGAATCGGCGTTTGAAATGAAAATTGGATCCAATAAGAAATCCTCACTGGAAGATCTCAGCTGGGTTCGGTTCATGCCCAAACCGATAAATCGATAACCCTGACTTGTCTTTTTGCGAAACATCACTTCCGAAATGGTAATGCCTGTCTGATCCAAAAGTGATCTTCCTGGCTCAATTCGAAGTTGAATATGTCTGGAACTTAACGCTTCGTACAATTTTGTGTCTGAGTCAAATTTGCTTTCTAAAATTCTCTGTAGAAAAATCCCTTTTGGATGTTCATTGTAATAGGGGTACACTTTCGGAGAGCCAAAGATTTCACCTTTATGTAAAAACATTCCCAAAGGATCATTTCGATACGTAATTGGTTTCCGCTTTCCCAAGATGGCCTTGTTCAGTTCTTGATGGAATTCTTTCCACTCTTCGGCTGATTCCAAGTAATTGACCAAATATCCGCCTCCGATATCTATAAACTGACATTCAATTCCTTCCGCTCTGAGCTGATCGGCAAGTTGTATCGTCTGACTTAGTGCTGTGGCTCGCTGCTGGATGCTATAGCCATTGATATGAAAATGAAATCCCTGAAAGTTCAGTTGACTGAATTTACCATTTGGCGTGAATTCTTCCAAAAGCAACACCTTAGCCTCTTGAAGGCAGATACCAAAACGCGTGGGTAAGGCATCTTCGAATAAAAAACCGGAGACACGAAGTCCTATCTTGCAAGATTTCCCCAACTTCTTGCAGGTAGCTTGAAGCAGTTCCAACTCATCCAGATTGTCCAGAACTACCAGGATGTCGTTATTCACAGCGAGTTCCAGCAGTTTTCTACTTTTGATGGCTGCCGTCAAAACTATTTTATTAGAAGGCAACCCTACCTCGATGCAGTCTGCCAGCTCTTGGTATGAAGCAGTGTCCACACCAATGTTGGCAGCTTTTGCCTCGCCTACAAACGTCTTACATTTATTGGCTTTTCTGGCGAAAAATATTCCAAGATCTACGCCGAGATTTTCACCAACTTTTTGAAAGGCGCTGCAATTCTCATGGAATTCCCCTTTGTTGTGAATATTCACAGGCGAACCGTATTTCTCCAAAATTTCGTTTAGAAGACCTTTATTTTGCAAAAGCTGACTGACCCAAGGTTTGATTATGGGACTGAGTTTGGGGAGTGTTTGTGCACTTATTTCTGTAATCATAGCGATAGCGTAGTTTTAGTCACGGATAATTCCTTGATAACTTGAGCTGCCCACGGACTGCCAAAATCGTTTCTTGTCCGTGAGAGTGAATCATTGTCCAAAGTCATTCCCTCTGTGGGCGTTCCATATAGCGTAATCTGAGGAACTGAGAGTCCATTTCTGGCAATTAGTTGACCATGATCATTGATAAGTGGGCAATTCGATTGTGTTTGATGACTGTCCCCTTGACAAGCAAGCCCTCGTTTGTGTAAATCTGTATATAAACTGCTATTTCGA